>JANRKR010000128.1:0-2527 GCA_033763375.1 Rickettsiales bacterium | reverse complement strand
AAAACCTTCATCAATTTTAGCTTCAAGTTTTTCTACATTAGCTTTTCTTTTTTGATCTCTTCTTTCTTTAATTTGGTCAAGAATTTCAGCTTGAAATAATCTATCTTCTAAATTTTTAGATGGTGCCAAATTTGCCAGCGTAAAGCTTTCTTCAAAAGTTGGGATTTTACCATTTGTAATTTGATTTTCTAAAAATTTTAACTGAGCATCATAAAAATCTTGCAACGGCGCTTCAATTTCTGCTGCAAATTCTGTTTCGCTGATAAAAGATTTAGTAACGCCACGCGCAGTAACGGTATTAACTGCATAACAATCAACCGCGCCAGGTAAAGTGCGATTAGTAAGACGCGCAATTGAAACTAAAGTTTTTTGCTGCTGACCGCCAAGCGAAGTATAACGACTATCAGCATTATGATTTCCTTCTTTTTCCCAAGCATCAAAAGCTTCTTTAAGATTATATTCAAAAAGATTGTTGGTGGCAAGACCATCATAAGCAAATATCGGCAAACCATATTTTTTAATTTCTATGGCATTATCGCGACCATCACCCAAAACGCTTGGAATTAAAATATCATCAAGCCCGCGCTTTTTGTAAAATGATTGTAAATCGTTTGCAGAAAAATAATTATTTGAAGTTATACTGCTGTTATTTATGTTTAGATTATTTATTTGATCCTGAAGTTGAGCAATTGAATTTCCAAGACTGGCGATAGAATTTTCAAGCTCTTTTTTTGCATCATCAAGATCTAACTTGGTCGCTAAATTTTGCAGATTTTGTTTAAAATCTTCTAATTCTTTTTTTAGATCATCGATCTTGCTGGAATCAAGATTTACAATTTGTTTATTAAGCGATTCAATCTTTTTTAGTAATTCGTCAATGGCGGTTTTATCAAGTCCTTGCAAATTTTTAATTATTTCTTGTAACTTTTTTAAAGTTTTATCAAGATCGGAATTAGGATTAAAATCAGAACCAGAACCAGAACCAGAACCAAGATCAGGATCAGAATCAGGATTAAGATCAGAATCAGAATCAGAATCAGGATCAGAATCAGGATCAGAACTATTTTTAAGTTTTATAAGTTTTCTTACTTTATAACCTCTGTAAAGCGCTTGAATTTTTGTAGCAGATTCTATTTTTTTCTTCTTCTTCTCCTCCTCTTCTTTCTTCTTTTTTCTTTCCAAATAATCTTTGTAGGCTCTCTGTATTATTTCAGCAGGTTCTCTTTTTTTAATTTTATCTTTATCAATTTTACCTTTACCTTTATTTGGATCAAAAGGAGTTTCTGGATCTTTTTTAAGCTTTTTTAAAAATTGTCTTAAATATTTTTCATCTTCAAAAGCGTCAGATTCAAGCCGATTAGCAACATACCATAATTCTGTTTTGCTTCCATATTCTTTCCTGGCAAGCTCAGCGATTTCTTCAGGAGTTGCTTCTTCTGTGTGATGGATTAAATGTTCTATTAATTCTGGTATTATGTGCTTTACTCCTTCTCTTCCATTTTTTGTTTTTGCACGTTTTTCTATGTCCCTCAGATATGCTTCGAAGACTTTACTATAAAAACCATCTTTTTTGCCTTCTTCTTTCTTTTTTTCAAATAGATATAGTAAAATTTTAGTATCATCTTTTGACGGAAAATTTTTTTTAAAATTTTCTACTAATTGTGAGTATAATTTGTTCTTTAAGTAACCTTTTATTTTATCTAGATCTATAAAATCTAACTTCAATTCTTCATCAAAAGTATAATCATCAGTATAGCTTACACCTAAACTCTCAAACTTTTCTTTTATCTTTTTTTTTAATTCTTCTCCTTTATTTGCTTCTCTTGGTTTATTTGCTTCTTTTGGTTTATTACGGATTTCTTCTAAAACACCAAAAGTTAAGTTATTTATTTTTTCGATATTATCATTTATTTTACTTTTCTCTTTTTCCGAAAAAAAATCATCAATTTCTTTTTTTTCTTCTTCTTTTAATTCTATTTTTTTTACTACTGTTTTATCTGAATTTTGATCTGGCTTCAAAGAATCATCATCTTCTGTTTTATTATTTGGATTTTTTGCATTTTTTTGTCTTTCTTCCGATATTGTAGCAAAAGATTCAAGAATTGTAATCTTTCTATAAAGTTTTCTTTTAAAAGATTCAAATTCCTCTCTCGTTTCTGATTTTACTGAAGGTTTTTCAGTACTTGTTTTCTTTAGATTAGTTGAATCTCTTTTATTTGGAGTCTGATAATTAGGATTACTTGCTCCTGGCTTATCTTGATTATCTGGTATAACCAAACCATCAATTTCTTGGCTTTTAATTTTTATTTTAAAAACTGTATTTGCAACTTTTTCTAGTTTCATCTTTTAAGTGAATAAAATTTTATTTAATAAAGTGTGTTTTTTTATTTTAATTAAAAATGCCTGAGGCAAATTTGCTGTTTTGCCAATAATTATCAGATTTAATCTCGTTAAGCCTTGACTTTGTTCTTTTAAAAGCCTGAGCAACGATGTCATTATCATTTTGATAAATTTCATTAATTTTAGC
>JANRKR010000127.1:0-4388 GCA_033763375.1 Rickettsiales bacterium | reverse complement strand
CTCTAGGAATTTTCAATCAATTCTCTTTTACCAGAAATATTTGGCGGTGTTATGATTCCGTCAGCTTCCATTTTTTCAATTAAAGTTGCGGCACGATTATAGCCAATACGCAACTGACGCTGCACATAACTAATTGAAGCTTTTTTATCGCGACGCACAATTGCCACCGCTTTTGCGTAAAGATCATTATCACTACCACTTTCATAATTACCAGAATCAGCAAAAGAATTATTCTCAAGATTTGGAATTGGCACTTCAAAAGATATTTTGTCATCTTCTTCAAATTCACTTAGATCTTGCTCTTTGATGGCTTTAACAATTTTCTCAATTTCAGCGTCCGAGCAAAATGGTCCGTGAATGCGAGTCATTTTGCTGCCGCCCGACATATAAATCATATCGCCCTGCCCTAATAATTGTTCAGCGCCTTGCGTGCCAAGAATGGTTCGACTATCAATTCTTGATGTAACCTGAAATGAAATACGAGTTGGAAAATTAGCCTTAATTACGCCAGTAATAACATCAACCGACGGACGTTGCGTTGCCATAATTAAATGAATACCAGCAGCGCGCGCCATTTGCGCCAAGCGTTGCACCGAGCTTTCAATTTCTTTACCGGCAACCATCATTAAATCAGCCATTTCATCAACAATCACAACAATGAAAGGTAATTTTTTTGCTTCATATTCAATTTCTTCAATAATTGGTTTGCCAGTTGCGGGATCAAAACCGGTTTGCACTTTGCGACTTATTTTTTCACCAGTAATAATCGCCTTTTCGGCTTTTTCATTATAGCCAGCAATATTGCGCACCGCAAGGCTAGACATTAAACGATATCTTTCTTCCATTTCAGCAACAACCCATTTTAATGAGGTTACAGCTTTTGCCGGCTCAGTTACAACTGGCGCCAAAAGATGCGGAATGCCGTCGTAAATTGAAAGCTCCAACATTTTAGGATCAATCATAATAAATTTACATTCATCAGGGCGCAATTTAAAAAGCAGTGATAAAATAATCACATTTAATCCAACTGATTTTCCTGAACCAGTTGTTCCAGCAATTAATAAATGCGGCATTTTGGTTAAATCGGCGATCATAATTTCACCGCCAATATCTTTGCCCAAAATTATTGGTAATAAATTTTGAGTGAAACGATATTCTTTATTTTCAATTAATTCGCGCAAAAAAATCATTTCTCTTTTTGGATTTGGCAATTCAATACCAATTGATGTTTTACCAGAAACAACAGCAATTCTGGCTGAAATTGCACTCATTGATCTGGCAATATCATCAGATAAGCTAATCACGCGCGAGGCTTTTGTGCCAGCGGCTGGTTCAAATTCATATAAAGTAACAAGTGGTCCAACTTTGGCGCCAAGCGCAGTGCCATAAACGCCAAAATCTTCCAAAACTTTAATCAGCATTTTGGCCTGACTTTCGATTAAATCACGACTGACTTTTTTATCTTTATTTTCATTTGATCGATCAATTAATAAATTTGCTTCCGGCAATTTATAAGAAGAAGTCTTTGATCTTGTCGGTTTTTTAACTTTAATGTTTTTAAGCTGATTTTTTAACTCTTCGCGGCTTTTAGAGTCTTCTTCACCTTCATCATTATCTTCATCTTTTATATCAGAAGTTCGATTTAAAATTTGCAGCGGCTTATAATCTTCGTCAGTATTTTTTCGTGCTAATAAAACAGTTTCTTTTGCAAATAATTTTTGAAATTTCTGACGCAAATTATTGAAGATAAAACATAATGTGACATAGAAATAACGAATGAAATAAACCCAATCAGCAAAAGTAACTTCAAGGATTAGCGACAAAGTTAAGAACGAGAAAAAAAGTGCAGCAATAACTACTAAAGCTTTAGGAAAATTACTCAATTGCGCTAAAATAAAACTACCATTAACGCCGCCTAAACTATTAAATTCCCACCAATCGGGCTGTGGCAAGCTTGAAAAAAAAGTTGAAAGACAAAGTATAGAAAAAGGCGCAATAATTATTTTTTGCGGCAAATAAGAATTGCCTGCACGACTCATCATTTTGCTGCCAATAGCAAAAATAATTATTGCTAAAAATAACGCCGAAAGACCAATAAGCTGAAAAGATAAATCTGCAATATATGCCCCAAAACTTCCTACCCAATTATTAATATTTTCTTCGGTTGAAACGGTGTTAAAAGAAGGATCAGCAGCGTTAAAACTAAAAAGTGCTAAAATAAAAATTAAAGAAAATATAACTAAAGCCAAACCAAAAAGTCTCTTTAGTAAAATTAGAATTATTTTAGAAACTTTCTCTGGCATTTTTTTCTGGCATTATTTTGGCAAAGGAATTTGTGGCAATTGTGAATTTGTAGAATTTGAATTTTTATTTTCTGCATTAGCTGATGAAGTTGTTGAGCTATCTGAAGCAGAATTTTGCTTAGCCTTTTCTTGCTGTTGCAGAAAAAAAGGCGTTGGACCTGAATTTAACTGATTAGAATCGCTTTGAGCAGCATTGTTTTGTTCATTATTATTTGTTGTTGAAGAATCTTTTGGCAAAACAAAAACTTTGCCAATTGGACCTTGTTCAACCTGTTTTGCCGCTTCTTTACTTTGATCGACAACATTTTGAATTTGCTGATTAGCAGAATTATTAGTTGGAATATTACCATAAAATTGCGCTAAATTATTATTAGCAGAATCTTTGTTAGATGGATTTACCTGAGCAGAAGCTGATTTTTCAATTATACTTTGCAACATCACATTTGAATTATCTTTGTATTCTTGGCTGCGCGACTTTTTTGCTTCAGCAATTTTTTTATCTTCTATCGCTTTTTTGGCATCATAAATTTTTTTATAATCTTTCATAAAAACACATTTAGCGCCGTTCCAACATCTGCCTTTACCGCAATCACAAGCATAAGTAATTTCGTTAGCAGCAAAAGCAAATTCATCCAATTTATCTTCGCAATTATCAGCCAAATCATTAGGAAACTGATGCCAAACGCCTCGATCATTTTCACAAATTTCACGATCATCAAATGTTGTTGAACGATTAAATTCAGCAAAAGCAGCGCCAGTTAAACAGCATAAAAAAACAATCAGAAAAAATTTTCTCATCGAATTATAATAATTTTTTTAACTCGGTTAAAATCGCTTCGCCCATTTGAGTACAGGAAACACGAGTTGAAGAAGCGGTTGCAATGTCGTTAGTTCGAATATTTTTTTCTAAAACTTTTTCAACTGCTTGCTCAATTTTATCAGCTTCAAGATTGTAACCAAATGAATAACGCAACATCATCGCCAAACTTAGAATTGTAGCAATTGGATTGGCAATATCTTTCCCGGCAATATCGGGCGCTGAACCGTGGATTGGTTCATAAAGCGCAAATTGTTTGCCATCTTTTTGTTTAGCGCCAAGTGAGGCTGAAGGCAGCATTCCCAAAGAACCGGTCAGCATTGACGCGGTGTCGGATAAAATATCGCCAAACATATTTCCAGTAAGCATCACGTCAAATTGCTTAGGATTTCTCACCAACTGCATCGAGGCATTGTCAACATACATGTGCGAAAGCGCGATTTCGGGATATTCATTTTTACCAATTTCAGTTACAACTTCGCGCCACATTTCAGTAGTTTCAATGACGTTGGCTTTGTCGATTGAACAAAGTTTTTTGCCGCGAACTTTTGCCAAATCAAAAGATACGCGAGCAATGCGCTCAACTTCTTTTGAATTGTAAGTCATAGTGTTGATACCTTGACGCGAGCCGTCCGCCAAGGTTGTTACACCGCGCGGCTGTCCAAAATATAAATCTCCGGTAAGTTCGCGCACAATCATAATGTCGAGATTTTCAACCACTTCGCGCTTCAAAGTTGAAGCATCAGCCAACGCAGAAAAAACTTTTGCCGGACGTAAATTAGCAAAAAGTTCTAACTCTTTTCTAATGCCAAGAAGTCCGCGCTCAGGGCGATGTTTATATTCCAAACTTTCCCATTTCAAACCGCCAACCGCGCCAAGCAAAATGGCGTCAGATTTTTTTGCTAAATCTAGAGTTTCTTGCGGGAAAGGCGTTCCAACTTTGTCGTAAGCAATTCCGCCTAAAAGCGCATTTTCAGTTTCAAATTTTTTGTCAGTATTTTGCGAGAAAAAATCAATGATTTTTTTAGCTTGTAAAACAACTTCCGGACCAATTCCGTCGCCTTCAATTAAGAGAATTTTTTTCATTTTTTTATTATAGATTTTTTAATTCGGAAAATAATTTTTCTTCAAGCTCTAAACCTTTTGCATCAAGCCACTTCATAGATTTTTCGTCAAAAGAAAAATAATCAGCGCCCGTAATTGGCGAAGAATACCAAATTTTTTGATTACCCGAGTTACGATTAATAACATAAGTTTGTTTGGTTGAA
>JANRKR010000126.1:0-3668 GCA_033763375.1 Rickettsiales bacterium | reverse complement strand
TTGCATCACAAAAGAGAGGATTCATTAATTCGCAAACAAATTGCTGATAAAAATATTGATGAACTGACAGGCGAGATAATTAACTATGATAAACTAAACAATTTTAGTGAATCTGATCAAATGGCTTTTGTGAGGCTTTTTATCGAAGAAAGTAAAAAACAAGTAAACGACATTAAAAACTTGCTGCAAGATTTTGAAAATTCAAAACCTAATCTTACAAAAGAAATTTCTACAAATTTTTTAAACAAAATATCATTTGCTCTTCACGCTATTAAAGGAATTTCTGGTAATATTGGTGCAGAAAAAATCTTTAACTTTGTATGCAAAACAGAATATGAACTTAAAAATAATCTTTTAGAGCTGAATTCAAATAATAAATGGCTTGAAAAGCTTAATTCGCTCTTTGAAGAATTTGAACAAACAGTTTTTAAGTAAGAAATTGTTGCACTTTTAAAACCTCAAAATATCTTGCGCCGCTCGTTTAATCATTGGCCCCATCGTCTAACGGTTAGGACTCCACCCTTTCACGGTGGCAATACGGGTTCGAATCCCGTTGGAGTCACCAATTTTTTAAAGAACACTTTGCAAACAAAAAATTGGTTGAAATATCTAAAAATTAAAATTCCTAAAGCAATAATTCCAAAAATAATTATTCCTAAAGCCAAAATTCCTAAAGCAATTATTTCTGGCGCTATACCGCAACAAGCACTAACCTTTTTGTTAATTGGCGGTCTTTCAACATTAATTAGCTATTCCGTATTTATTCTTTGTTTGCACCAATTTCATTTTCATTATCTTGTCGCTAATGCTTTTGGCTTTACTACAAGTATTGGCTTTAACTATCAAAGCAACAAACGTTGGACGTTTAAAACTAAAGATTCTGGCTATTTTAAACGCTATTTATCGCTTTATATAATTTCGTTTTTTTTAAGCAGCGTAATCTTGCGAATATTAGTCGCATTTTTTGGTATTATTCCCGAGATCGCAAACATCATCACCATTATCTTAGTAACCGCTTTTAATTTTTCTGGCGCAAAATTTTTAGTTTTCAAAAAGTAGTTTTAAGCAAAACTTTTTTGCCATTGATGAAGAAAAAATGTCCGCCTTTTTTGTAAAAATCTAAATTATCTATTTTAATAACATTTGATTCAAAACACTGCGGAAGCTTGTATTTCCTAGTTAAATTAACAATAGCTACTAAATTATTTTTAAAATTATTTTTGCAAATTTCAGAAATTTTATTGCGCTTAAGTAAAACTCTTATTACAGAAAAATTATCTTCTTCAGAAGATTTAAAATTAATTTCGCATTTTTTTTCATCACAAAAAATATTTTTTTGCGGCGTGTTTTCTAAAGATTTAAACTGAGATTGATTGAACTTCTTCATCCACAAATCGCGCTGCTTTGAAGGTCTTAGATTTTTTGAAAAAACCAAATTTTTACCATCATAAATTGCAAAGAATTTTTGTTGATTATCAAATAAAATTTGTGGTTTTTCTGTAAAAAAAATTGTCAAAAACGAGCAAGCAAAAATCATTAAACCCAAAAAACGCAAAGGCGTTTTAAGCAAAGTAAAAATTAATAATCCTAAAATTGCTAATACTAAACCAAAGCTTGAAATTGTTGGGCTGACAAAGTTTGAATAATTTAAATCAGCAACAAAAATTATAATTTTTTCAAGCCACAAAATTGTTTTTCCAAAACAATATAAAAAATATTTTTCTAAACCAAATGGCATTAAAATTAATGCCAAAAAACCAAGCGGCATTATTAAAAAACTGGTAAGTGGAATTGCCATAATATTGGCAATAAAACCAAGCAGAGAAACGCTTTGGAAAGATCGCATTAAAAAAGGTGCAGTAAAAATTTGAATAGCAATTGACAGAAAAATAATTTGCCAAAAATAGCTAAAAATTCGCTGCAAGAAATTATTATTTGAAGCAAGATTTTTATTATCACCAAAACAAATCAGAACTAAAATTGCTGCAAAAGAAAGTTGAAAACTAATATTAAAAAGCGCGTAAGGATTCAATAAAATCAAGATTAAAGCCGCAGTCATAACTGTTCTTTTGGCATTTACTTTTTCATCCAAAAGTAAAGCTGATAAAAAAGCGATTATCATTAAAAAAGCACGTTGCGCTGGCAAAGGCGCTGCAGCAATTTGTAAATAAAAATAAGTGCCAAAAATTGCAGTAACTGCAGCAATTTTTTTCAAATCAAAACGCAAAGTAAGATATTCGCTGCGCGATAAAATAAAACGCGTCGAGGTAAAACAAATCAAGCTTGCCAACGCCAAATGAAAACCAGAAATTGAAAGCAAGTGTGCCAATCCTGAATTTCTGATTTTAACCATCATCGCTTTTGAAATTTGGCTTTGATCACCAAGCAAAAAAGCCAAAGCAATTGCGCCTTCATCGCCATTGATTACTGCCTGAATTTGCTGACGAATTTTTTCACGAAGCTGTAAAAACCAATCATCAATATTTGATATTTCAGACTGGCGCAAAATTTTTGCTTCGCCCAAAACAAAGCCATAAGCGCCAATTTTTTTAAATTTATCAGCAAAACTAGAATCAAAATCATCCACAAATTCACGCGCTTGTTTTGGTTGCAACATAGCGCGAAAAGCAATTACATCATTAACTTTTAATTGCTGAAAATTTTTGATTATATTAACCGAAATTTTTGGCGGCGGTTTTGGAAAAGCCTGGCGATCTTTTATTTTCAACCATTCAACATGTTGATAATTTTTGCTATAATCTAAAAACTGACGATCAATTTCTTGCAAACCGGCTATATTAACAAAATTTTTTTCAATTTTTTTTGTAAAAATTGTTGCTCGATTTTTTTTCTGACTGGGCTTTTTTTTGAGTAAATTTTTTAATAATTTTTTAGTTAAAATTTCGCTTTCATCAAGCTTGACTTCAGCAATATTTGCAAAATTTTTTTGCTTGATTTTATTAATTTTTTTTTGGCGATTGTTCTTTTTTGTAAATTTCTTTTTATGATTTTTTTTAGAGCTTTGTTTATTTTCTTTTAAAAACTCAGTTCGATAAATTTTAGGCTGTGAAATCAATAAATTTAAGCCCAAAACACCATTTTTTGGATTATAAAATTTTTGCGTTGCTGCAATTTTTCCAATAACATCAACATAAATTTTTCCAGTTATTGGCGTATAATTTAGAAAAATTTTTTGATAAAAATAGACATAAAAACTTCCAAGCAAAAATAGTGCGCAAGCCAATAAAACAAAGAAACGCGGTGAATCGCGATTAAGAAAAGAAAAAATTATTGCCGCAAAAAATAAAGATAAGACGGTAAAAAAATTAGCTAAAAAACTTTCTGCAAAGACCAGATAAAAAGCCGCACCAAAGCCAAATAAAACTGGAAAGAATAACCATAAATCAGCCGTTTCAATTAGCGCCGAGTTTGTTATAAATTTTGCTAACAGTTTATTTCTAAACATTTTCAACCGTGGTGTGAGTTAAAAATAAAAACAGAATTAAAAAAGGTTTGAAAACAGGCTCTAGACACTGTTAGCTAATTATTTTCATCCCGTATTTAGAACTGTTTTTGCTTATTTTTTGATAAAATTATTCAAAATATATCCAGATATTTATCTTAATTTTATCAAAAAAGCGCTAAAAACATTCCAAAATCTGTGCTAA
>JANRKR010000125.1:0-5145 GCA_033763375.1 Rickettsiales bacterium | reverse complement strand
AAATTCGGCAAGCAAACCTTGAGTCACTTTGTAAGCGCCGTTATATTCCGCCACTTCTTCGCCAATTACAAAAACTTCTGGTGCGGTTCTCATTTCTTCGGCCATAGCCTCACGTAATTCTTCGCGAACTTTTAATTTTCTAAGAGTCATATTTTTAGTTTATTATTTATGAAAATTTGCCTTGGGCAAGAATAAGTTCATCGGCATAAAGCCTTTTATTATCGCTGTTGAATTCTTGTTTGAGATCGCAAGATAAATTTTCAATAGAGATAATTTTGTAGGAAGCGCATTTATACTTTTTTGATTCCTGAAAAATCTCGAAGGATAATATAAAATGAAAGCCGTCAAAATTTACTTTTGGATCATTTGAAGGTGATAGATAGAAGCTTCTTTGAGTAGTAGCAACGCTTTTTAAATTGAAAGTTTTGCATTCTAAATAACAAATTCGTCCGAGATTATCTTTGAATTGTAAGTCTGGATAACCTGCTGATTTATTTTTACCCGATCTTGTAACTTGCAACAAAGTTTTGAAGCCAATTTTTTCCAAAGATTTTTTTACGAAAGGTTCAATATAATTTCCAACCTCATTAACTCTTTTACTTTTTATACCGCCAATTTCATTAACTTCTAAACCAGTGGTTTCAGCCAATAACTGAAGGCTTTGTAATAGTTTTTTATTTTCTTTGGAAGATTTATCAAATGGTAAAACTTTTTTGCCGTAAATCGATTCAATCACTAGATTGAAAGGAACTTTTTTCAAAGGCTTGATTATCTGTTTAACTAATTCTTCAAGATTTTTGGTATATTGGTCTTTCATGCTTTTTGAAATAAAACAATCCGATTAGAATTAGTGCCTTTTTTATTATTTTCGACACCCCAAATATTAGAAGTCTTAGTAAAATTTTGTGAATTAATAATTATTGCAACGCATTTAAAACCAGCATTTAAGCCAATTGGCAGCACTTCTTCCTCAAGTTTAATTTTGCCATTTTTAACTTCGCCAACTTCAAAAGCTACATAACCTTGTGGTTTTGTGATGCGTTGAAATTCTACAAAACAGGCGCTGATGAATTTATTCCAATCCTCAATTTTTTTGTGAGAAGAAATATTTCGTTGCATTTCTTCAAAATTAATTTCGTTAAACCAGCAGCGTAGCCAATTGTCCGCGGCGTAGTCAATTACATCCAAAAACGGCGGAGAAGTAACAATTAAATTAACTGAATTATCCAGAATTTCTGGAGTTGAGTTAGCTGATTTGTTTAGAAAAATCGCCGAATTTTTAGCATTTTTTAAATTAAGCTTTTGTTCGCTTGAAACACTGCGAATTAATGAAAGTGTTTTTTTTAAAATAATTGATTTGGTATCGCGATAAGTAGGTTGACGATTGTTTTTTTGATTTAATTCCAGTTGTTTCTTTGCTGAAATTGCTTGATTTGGCGGTAGAGTATAAACTGAAAAAAAACCTGTAGAATGACCAGTTAAGCGATTAGTAGCAATCATTCTAATCCATTTATCAATAGCATCTTCGCTTTGTGAGAGACGTTTTTTTTGTAAATAATTTTTTAGTGATAAAATTTCATTTAGAGTTTCTTTTTCAAAAAACATCGAAAGATCGGTCTGATCAGAAAATTTTTTACTAATTTTTATTTCTTTAAGGCGCGTAGAAAGATTTTCTATGGTTGGAATTTCCAGTCTGGCTTCGGTAAAAATTTGCGAAAGTGGATTTATATCGTTGCTAACGATATGACGTTTTTGCAAAGCAGCTTCTATTGGCGTTGTGCCGCGTCCAGCAAATGGATCGTAAATCACGTCATTTTCTTTGGTAAGCATTTTAATAAAAAAACTTGGTAATTCAGCTTTAAAGCAAGCGCGATAAGAAATTTCATGAAGAGATGAAGATTTGCGCTGTTTGGAAGTCCAAAACTCATTTTCAAAATTGAGAATTGTTTGACTAGAATTTGTGGTTAAAAAATGTTTTTTTGGTGTAATATTCCTTCCAAATAAATCACTTTGCAGAGGTGATGCAAGTTGATAATTTTCAAGAAAATTTTGAATCGAGTTAAGCATTATTTAGTTATAAATTTCAGTCATAAGCTCTGATTCATCAGGCTCAGGAGAGTTTTTGGCAAACTCGACGATTTCGTTGACTTGAGTTTTTACTTCATCATCGATTTTTTTGATTTCGTCTTCAGCAGCAATTTTAACGCTTAAAATATGATTACGTAGCGAGTCGATTGGATCTTGATCTTTTTTGTCGTTTAATTCTTCTTTGCTGCGATAAGTTGCCGGATCGGACATTGAGTGGCCGCGATAGCGATAAGTATCCATTTCTAAAATCATTGGACCATTGCCAGCGCGCACAAAATCAACGCATTTTTGACCTTCGGCAATTACATCAAAAATATTCATGCCATTGATTTTTACACCTGGAATATTGAAGCCGATTCCGCGTTTGTGCAGTTGATCAATTGAAGAAGAGCGCGACAGCGAAGTTCCCATTGCATAATGGTTATTTTCGATGATGAAAAGCACCGGCAAATTCCACAATTTTGCCATGTTAAAGCTTTCGTAAACTTGACCTTGATGAGCGGCGCCATCACCAAAATAACAGTAAGTAACATTCTTTTTATCAAGATATTTATCGGCAAAAGCAAGTCCGGCGCCAATTGGCACTGACGCACCGACAATTCCGTGTCCGCCGTAGAAATGTTTTTCTAAATCAAATAAATGCATTGAGCCGCCTTTGCCTTTCGAGGAACCATCAGCGCGACCAAGAAGTTCAGCCATAATTTTTTTCGGATCAGAACCAACTGAAATCATATGTCCGTGATCGCGATAGGTGGTAATCACTTTATCACCTTTTTTCATGGTTGCGCGCATGCCTGTGGCGATTGCTTCTTGACCAATATAAAGGTGGCAAAAACCCGCGATTAAGCCCATGCCGTAAAGCTGTCCGGCTTTTTCTTCAAAGCGGCGAATCAGCAACATCTCCTGATAAAAATTTAACAAATCTTTCTTATCGAAATTATTTTGTGATAGATTTTTTCTAGGCACGCTATTGTTTTTAACGCCCGATTTACTGTTCATGCTTATTATTTAAAAGATTTACAAAGAACAAAGAAAGTTATACCAAATCATAAATCTCTTGATCTAGGTTTAACTAACTCAATTAACTTTATCTTTTTGGCTAAAAATTATAAAAAAGCCTTGAGCCGTATGGAAAAATACGACTTCGTTTTTTTACAATTTTTATCTCAAAAATATTTCGTTACTTGAGTCAACAGATTTATGATTTGGTATAGAACCAATAAAATTTAAACGCTAAAATTTAAACGCGATATTGAGTTTGATTAAGTGAAAGTAACTTTTTCTAAAGAGCAAAAAATAAAAGTCAAATTAGCAAAGCTAGGATTGGCTTGGGATTATCTAAAAAGGTCGCCTTGTTTGTCGTCATTTAATTTTTTATTTAATTTTTTTGTTCTGACATTTCCTTCATTAACGGTTTGCTTCAAACCAGATTTTCTGCTGCCATGTTTGGTAACAATTTTTTTAGCAATAATTTTATGATCCAGATTTTTTCTGATAGCGTAAATTTTTTCAGCAGCAGCTTTTCTTGCCGTTGTCTCATCAACTATGGCTTTTGGATAGCCATTCATTAGCTCGGGTTTTTGCCAAGGCGTATGAATAAATTCATCTGGCATTTCTGCTAATTCTGGCAACCATTTGCGAATAAAAATTCCTGCCGGATCTTGGTCGATAGATTGTTTGATTGGATTGTAAATTCTTACCGCATTAATTCCTGTTGTGCCTGATTGCATTTGCACTTGGCTGTAGTGAATTCCTGGTTCATAATCAGTAAAAAGTTGCGCCAAATGCAAGGCGGTTTTTTGCCAAGGCAACCATAAATGATAGCTGGCAAAACTCATCAGCATGGCGCGCATACGAAAGTTAATCCAGCCAGTTTTTATCAAACAACGCATCACAGCGTCAATCATCGGAAATCCCGTTTTGCCAGTTTGCCAAGCTTTAAAATATTCTAAATTAAATTCTTGTCGTAAGTTGTTGTAAGCTGGATGAAAATTGTTAAATTCAATTGTTGGTTCGTCTTCTAGCTTTTGTATAAAGTGACAATGCCAGCGCAACCTACCAGAAAAAGAATTTAGCGCTGATGGCCATTTGCCTTTTAAATTTTTTGGCATTGTTGCTATTTCAGCTCGACGCTTCTCAACTGCTTGAAAAGTTTCGCGCAGTGAAATTGTGCCAAAAGCCAGATGCGGCGAAATCAAAGAGCAGCTATTAAAAGCAGTTACTGGCGAAGACATTTCGCGGCTATAGTTTTCACCACGTTGATATAAAAAACTTTCAAGCAATTTCAGTGCGTTTTTGCGACCACCGCGCTGCCTTTCAAAGCAATAATCTTCTTTCAAATCAAGTGTCGAAAAATCGGGCAGATTTTGGGATTTAATATTTACGCTGATTAATTTCTGTGGCGCTGGCAGAATTTTTTGTCGCATTAATTTTTGCCATTTTAATGACCAACCATTGCGATCTTTAAGTTTGCGAATAACACCGTTTTGCGCTGGTTGATGCCAAATAATTTTTTGATTTTTTGTCCAAGATAAAACCTTTTTATCGCGCTCATAAGTCCAATTATTCCAAGTTTCTTGATGTGACCATAAATTATTTATCTGAAAATTTTTTTGAATTTCGGCTAAAATTTCTACGGCGTCACCAACGCGAATTATCAGCTTTTGTCCTAATTTTTCTAAATCCCAATCAAGTTCAAATAAAGATTCGCATAAAAAATCATAATGTCTTTTACTCATGTCGGGTTGGCGCCATAATTCTGGCTCGATGATATAGAGCGGAATGATGGGATTTTTTGTTGCTGCTGCAAAATGTAGTGCCGAATTATCAGCTATTCTTAAATCGCGTTTGAACCAGACAATTTCGTATTTCATGCTTAAACAAAAAGAAAAAGAATTTTTTTGCGGATTATTTTGGTTAGAGCCTGTTTTCAAGCCTAATTAGTTTCAGATTTTGGCATATTTTTAGCGATTTTTTTATGAAATTTTTTATAATATCGGAAAATATTTTAAAAAATTTCATGAAAAAAAGAGCAAAAATAGAACTAAATATGAGAAT
>JANRKR010000124.1:0-3489 GCA_033763375.1 Rickettsiales bacterium | reverse complement strand
TAGACATCCATGAGGAGCGAAAAAATGAATCAACAACAAAATTTGCAGCAAAAGATAGGATTTACGACAGCGCCATAAATTATCGCACTGCCTTTAGCGGATGAACATCTAGCGGATGAACATCTATTAGAAGTGAAAAAGAAAATAACGACAAATTTTACAGATAAAAAATAGAGTTTGCGACGTCCATTTATTAAAAAAACTTACTACGCTTAAAAAACATAATTTGTAGCATAAAAACCAGTAACATCACAAATAAACAAACATCGAAAGCTCTTGGATTATTTATACCTGGAACGCCGCCAATATTCATACCCAATAAACCGGTGATAAAAGTTAATGGCATAAAAATTGAAGTGATGACCGAAAGTTTATAAATACTTTTATTAAGCTTTTCACTTAAAGCGTTGGATAATTCATCATGCAGAATTTGTGATCTTTCGCGCGCTTCTTCAGCTTCTTCAATCATACGCGTAACGTTATCATAATTCTCTTGGAAATGGCGGCGCGCCCAATCATTCAGCCAAGATTGATCGGCAGTTTGTAGCTTTTTAATTACTTCTTTTTGAGGAATTAAATAGCGCTTAAAAATTGCCGAATCGCTGCGGATTTTAATTATTTGTTCGCGAAATTTGATATCATGAGTTCTGGTAACTTTTGCTTCCAAATCATCAATTGTTTGATTCAAGCCATAAAGAAATGACGATGTATCTGATAAAACTTCATAAAGTAAATTATATAAAAATTCACCCGAATTTCTGATTAATTTGCCGTTATCAATATTTTTGGCAATATCACTTACCGCTTTAATATCAGAGCGCTGCAAAGTTATAATTCGGCAATCATCAATCCAAATACGTAAAGAAAGAACATCATCAGGCGCAGCGTTTGAGTTAAGATTTACTGCACATAAAATAATTAAAATGCCTTTTTCAAATTCAATTATTCTGGGACGAGCTTCATTGGCAATTAAGGCATCAATTATCAAATGATCAAGATAAGAAACTTTTTTTTCAAACCAACTCTTGGTTGCCGGATGATTGGCATCAAGATGAACCCAAGCTAAACCTTCATTTTCAAGTTCTTGAGCAGTTTTTCTATTACTGATTTTTTGTGCGCTACCGCTTTGATCAAAAGCGTAAGAAAAAATAATATTAGCCTGTGAATTCATATTTACTGATCTTTATTAGATTCGCTTTTGATTTCATTTTTAACATTATCGCTTTTAGCAATCTCAGATTTAGTCACTTCAATTTTGCCAAGCTTTCTATAAGAAATTATTGAACGACCAGCCGGTCTTTTAAATTTTTTAATCGTGGAAATACCAATTGCCGAACGTTCATCAACTAAATAAAAATTATCTTCATAATCAGTTTGTTGTTTCTTGTCATTTTGCAATATCGACAAAGTGTAAATCATACGCATAGCGTTACCACTTTGTTTGCCTTGCATTGGCGCGATAAAATCATGACCAACTGCTTCAAACTCGCCGTTTGAATAAAGTGTAATTAACCAAGTTCTGGAATCTCTTTTACCATCATCATAAGTGATATTTTGTTGCAAAACGCCTTTATTTTCGTCCCATTTACCATTCATTTTGCCAGAATAGCTGCCGATTATTTTGCCATTTTTATCTTGTGTGATAGCAAAAATTTCCAAATCACCATTGAAAAAACTTTTTAAATCAAGCTTAGGTCGATCTAAAGAAGTAACTTCAGCCGGCTTTTGCGAGGTATATTTTTCAATAAAAGCACAAGAAGATAAAATTGTTATGCTGAAAATTATGGTGATCAGTTTGGTCAATTTTTTCATTTTAAATTTTAAAATAAAAATTAGTGACGCTTACGCGCCAGAATGTTTAAATATTCCACCGCCAAAGTAAAAAACAGCGAGAAATACAAATAGCCTTTAGAAATATGCATATGAATTCCATCGGCAAGTAAAATTATACCAACCATAAAAATAAATGCTAAAGCGACTATTTTTAGTGAAGAATAGGTTTGTAAAAAATAATTAATTTTTTCCAAGGCAAATAACATCAGCAACATTGAAATTATAATGGCGATAATAATTACCGGAATATTGCTAGTCATGCCAACTGCAGTAATTACGGAATCAAAAGAAAAAATAAAATCAATTAAGCTGATTTGTAAAATAGCTGCAATCATGGTTTTGCCGACATTAATTTTTTTTTCTTCTTTATGTTCGTTAAGACCTTGAGTAACATCAGAAAAAATTTCCATACCACTTTTAACCATCAAAAACAAACCGCCCAAAATCAATAGCAAATCTTTAAAAGAAAAACCTTGGCTGCCTAAAAAAAATATCGGCTCGATTAAAGTCATCACCCAAGATAAAGTTAGCAGCATTAAAATTCTGATTATGAAAGCTAAAGCTAAGCCAAAATTACGGGCAATTTGACGATTTTTTTTTGGCAGTTTGCTAACCACCAAAGCAATAAAAACCAGATTATCGATACCCAAAATAATTTCGAGAAAAGTAAGAGTAAGCAATCCAAATAATATATCGTAGGTGAAGAAGTTCATTTGATTTTAATTATTTTCTTTTGATGTAAAAAATTTAATAAAGGTTGAATTGCCAAACCCAAAACCGCATAGTAATCGCCGGTTACTTTTTCAAAAAGATGTTTACCTAAAGATTCATATTTGTAACTACCGGCGCAGCCCAAAGGCTGATCATAATCAACATAATTTTTTATTTCGGCAATTTTTAATCGCCGCATTTTTAGAACTACTGATGAAAAATTCTCAAAAATAATTTTATTGTTAAAGGCAATTACTACAGCATTATTTTGTAAGTGAGTTTTGCCGTTAAATTTTTTCAGCTGTAGGAACGCATCAGCAGCATCTTTTGATTTGGGAATTTCTTTATTTAAAAATTCACAAACCTGATCTGAACCAATAACACAAGCATTGGGAAAATGTTTGCTAATTGAGAGAGCTTTTTCTTTTGCCAAGTGAATTGCTAGTTTTTTAGGCGAAATATTTTTAAATTTTTTTTTACCAAGATCTTCATCAAAAAGCGGCGCTTTAACCAAAAATTTCAGCCCAGCGTCAGCTAAAATTTTTTTACGAATTGCCGAAGTTGAAGCCAAAATTAATTGGTAATTATTGGTTATTAACATTCTTTGGAATCAATGTTGATAAGACTAATAAACTTTTTCTCCATTTCTGAATCGCTTTTGAACTGACCAAGCATTCTTTTGGTAATAGTTGTGGTATTGATTTTATGAACACCGCGCGTGGTCATGCATTGATGTTTGGCGTCAATTAAAACCGCGACACCTTTTGGTTTTAAAACTTTGTTAATAGTATCAGCAATTTGCGCTGTCATGGTTTCTTGAGTTTGTAATCTTTTAGCAAAAACGTCCAAAAGGCGAGCAATTTTGCTAATTCCAACCACTCTTTTATTTGGAATATAAGCAATATGAGCTTTACCAATAAAAGGCACCATGTGATGTTCACAATG
>JANRKR010000123.1:0-4962 GCA_033763375.1 Rickettsiales bacterium | reverse complement strand
AACGATCGCTTTGACGCTACCAGACTTTCTTGCTGCTTCAAAAACATTTAACGTTCCTATAACATTTGTTTCATAGGTTTTTCTTGGATCAAAATATGAATCTCGAACCAAAGGTTGCGCCGCCATGTGAATAATAATTTCAGGCTGAAAATTTTTTACTGCCGTAGCAACTTGATCAGCATTGCGAATATCGCCGATTATTGATTTTTCTAAACTATCTTTAACTTTTGCTAAATTAAAAAGACTTTCATCATCTGCTTTTAGAGCGAAGCCACAAACTTCTGCACCCATCATCGCCAACCATAATGAAAGCCACGAACCCTTGAAACCAGTATGTCCGGTTAAAAATATTTTTTTATTAGAATAGAATTCTTGTAAGCTAAATAAGATCATGAAACGCTATTATAAATTTTTGTTATTCCCTCAACCATTTTTTCAGGAGTAAATTTTTTAATTTGTTCAAGACCACTTTCTCGCATCTTTTGACGCAAGTTTTCATTATACAAAACTTCTCTTGTTACATCATGAATTGATTTTTGATTTAAAGGATCGAAGTAAAGCGGAGCGTTACCCCCAATTTCTTTCATGGCACTTTCAACTCCAGAAGTTACAACAGGACAGCCATAAGCCATAGCTTCAGCTATTATCATACCAAAACCTTCGTACAAAGTTGGAACAGCGCAAACCAAAGCATTTTTATATAAGTATGCCAAGTTTTTTTCACTTTCAGCATTAACAAAAATACAACTCCCTAATACTCCCAGATATCCCGCATAAGATTTTTCTTCATCGGTAAATTCTTGAAAAGTGAAAACTAGCTTTATTTCCTCATCTTCAAGCAAAATTTCTCTGATTGAATTTAAGAAAAAAACAAAGTTTTTGCGATATAATCTTTGTCCAACATGCAGGATATATTTTTTTGGTAATTCAAAATTTTTTATTGTTTCAGCATCATATTTATCACAGCAATTATAAACACACTGGATTTTGGAATCATCTATATTGTATAGTCTTACCAAATCTTGTTTTGTAGTATTTGAAACGGTAATAATTTTAGTAGCGATACCAAGTAAAATTCTAGATTCATCAGGCAACTCCATTCTCTTAAAATAATCTTTATTGGTTGGGATAGTATAAAATCCAATAACATCATGAACTGTTAATAATATTGGTTTTTTAACATATTTTTTTATCATCTTAACAGCCTTTTTCGAAGGCAACCAACAAAAATCAATGTGCAAAATATCAAAATCACCTTTTTGAATCTTCTTTAAAAAAATTCGTTCATTTTTTTGCAATAATCGCTCTATTTTTTTACCAAAAAAAGGTAGTGACTTCTTACAAAATGTTAGAAAAACCATTTTTCTTTCACCGCGAAAAAAAGATTTTTTTTGATAAAAAATACTATTTGAAAATTTTTCTTTTTTAATGAAAGGATTTCTTATAAAAGCAGGAGTTACAACCTCTATTGATTTAGGCAAGTTATTAAATAATATGCCATAATACTTGTTGATGCCACAATAATGATCTCTTTCAAATAGCTCGTTATTGAATAATATTCTCATTGATAAAAGTTTTCTTGAAATTCCATAAATTTTTTTGATCGTCATCTAAAGTCGCTTATTTTCCAGATACCAGCTATAAACAATTTTCAATCCTTCTTCCAAAGAAGTTTTGGCTTTCCAGCCAAGAGAATTAATTTTTGAAACATCCAGACATTTGCGCGGCGTGCCGTCGGGCTTGGTTGAATCGAATTTTAATTCTCCAACAAAACCAACAGTTTTTTGCACCATTTCAGCTAATTCACGAATTGTGGAATCAATGCCGGTGCCAATATTGGTAAGGCCGATAACTTCTTTGTTATTCATAATATAGATACAAGCTTCGGCTAGATCGTCCACATAAAGTAGTTCACGCTTAGGCGTACCAGTGCCCCAGACTTCAACAAAATTATCGCCGCGTATTTTTGCTTCATGAAATTTGCGCATCAAAGCTGGTAAAACATGCGAACCGTTTAAATCAAAATTATCGTTAATGCCGTAAAGATTGGTTGGCATAACCGGCACAAAATCGCATCCATATTGAGTGCGATAAGCTTCGCACATTTTTACGCCAGCAATTTTGGCAATAGCGTAGCCATAATTTGTTGGTTCAAGTTGACCAGTTAAAAGATATTCTTCTTTGATTGGTTGTGGCGACATACGCGGATAAATGCACGAGCTTCCCAAAAAAACTAATCGCTCAACTTTATTTAAATAAGAATTGTGAATTATATTATTTTGAATTTGTAAATTTTCATAAGTAAAAGCACCAATTTGACTGCGATTAGCTTCAATTCCACCAACTTTTGCCGCTGCTAAAAAAACAAATTGTGGCTTTTCATTTTTAAAAAAATCAGTAACTGCTTGTTGATTTAACAAATCTAACTCTTGGCGATTCCTGGTTATGATATTGTTGTAACCTTGCCTTTCAAGCTCGCGCATAATTGCCGATCCAACCATGCCGTTATGACCTGCAATAAAAATTTTAGAATTTTTTTTCATCATAAAGCTTATTAATTTATTTTAAATTGGCTTCTAGTTCAGTAATATCAACCAATATATCACTATTGTCGCCTTGTTTGACAGGCGCTAATTTTTTACATTTTTGTAAAATATATTTTAAACCAATTGCTGCGGCAATATGATAAAAGTGCCTTCTCAAACAATTTTCGCCAATCAATTCTATAACGCAGCTATTTTCTTTCATGAATAAAATGTTGGTTAAACCCGCACCATGACAAGAAATTATACAATCTGCATTATGAGCGATACTAATTTGTTCAAGAAAGGAATAATCTTCCATATTAACAGCGACAAATCCATATCTTGAAAGAGCATTCATTACTTCATTTTCATTTGCAATTTTTCGATAAATTGCTTTTGAGCGACTAATATAAATTTTTTTACCTAAATTAAAATTTAATTGATCAGCGTAAAAATTAATAATTTGGTTTTTAACTTGATTAGTAAGTTGAAAGTTTTGTTCGCTTTCGCCGGCATTTAGCGGCATAATAAGTTTTTTAACCTTTAACTTTTTATTTCTTTGCATAAAAATTAAACAATCATTTTTTATGCCAAAAGCCGCTAAGGTTTTAAAAATAACATCATCGCTAATTTTATATTTTGAGTAAGGTAAAATTATTTTAAAATCATCTTTGATATAATCTAAAACTGAAACCAGCCTTAACAAAAGCTGAATATTCCAGTGATAATAGTTAATTAAAGACCACGAATCGCTGACTAAAACTGCCTTATCAATTTTAATAGTGCGACAACGAAAATAATTTTGGCGAAAGAAATTAAATCTTTTTTTGAAACCAAAATAATCTTGCGCGACACCGCCATAAATTGATTCTTGTGAAATTTTAAAACCCTTAAAAACAACACTTTGACGAGCCACCATAACATCAGAAAATTCAAGCAAATCAATCTGACGCGAAAGATGCTTTGCTTTTACTCCATTTTTAAATTCAACAGAATTAATTGGGTAATTAACTAAACTTTCTTTTTGATCAATTGATGAAATTTTTTTGGCCAGATAATCAAGATTAAACCAACTTTTAATTTTTGGCATTTTAGCGCTTTATAAAACTTTAATTTCTTTTAAGAATGCTTTGTCCAAACTATCTTGTTGATGTAATTCTTTAAAAGCTTTAGGCGAGCCTGTAAAAGCAATTTTAGCTTCATTCAAAACCGCGATTGAATCACAAATTTCATCCATATCAGCCAAAATATGTGAGCTGAAAAAAACTGTTTTGCCTAAATTTTTATAAGCAATAAGTTCTTTTTTCAAAGCGATACGCGCTTTAGGGTCAAGTCCAGACATTGGTTCATCTAAAATTATCAAATCAGCGTCCGATAAAAAAACCGCCAGAAGCCCTAGTTTTTGAGTCATGCCTTTGGAATATTTTGTCACCTTTTGCTTCAGAACTTCAAAGCTTAGATCAAGATTAGCACAAATCTGACGCGCTCTTTGTTGATCGTATTTTTTGCCATAAAAATCCAAAACAAATCTTAAAAATTCTTCACCTTTCAAATGTTGTGACGGTTGAAATTTTTCTGGCAAATAACAAATTTTTTCACGACTTTCGGGCAAAACACGCGATACGCCAAAGATTTCAATCTCGCCATGTTCCTGATCCAAAAGATCAAGAGCAATTTTAATCAAAGTAGTTTTACCAACGCCATTTAAACCAATAAAACCAAAAATGTCATTCTCTTGAACTTCAAAGCTGACTTTATCTAAAACTATTTTGTCGTTAAATGATTTGGAAATTTCAAAAATTTTTAGCGGCAACATTTTTAATATTATGTACTAATTTTTAGAGGAAATTTGATGATTATACCTTAACTCACAATTTTTTCAGACCCCGTCATGAAGACTAACGTGACATTGTGACTAGATCTTAGCCAAGATTGTCACCTCCGTCTTCATGACCTTGTCACCCCGTCTTCATGATGGGGTCTGGTTGCGCTTCTTGGGATAATCACTGGAAATTTGCTTGAGGATTGATTCTATTCTCGGTCTTAAATTTGGTAAATCGCGCAAAACAACCTGTTTAAGATTTTTTATATCAACATTTCCATAATTATGAATTATTCTGTGACGCATTCCGATAATTTGTTTCCATGGAATTTCGTTATTTAAATTAATAACTTCGCTAGATAATTTATTAGCTGCTTCACCAATTATAGCTATTGAATAAGCTATTGCCATGATTGTTTTTCGGTCTTCAAAGCCAGATTTAGCAAAATCTTCTATTTCATTGATTGACTTGATTATATCTTCAAGCCTTATTTGATCTGAGTTTATTTTATCCATAAATAATCAACTTTTTTTAAAGTGGCTGCGCTTCTTTTAAAATAAATGGCTTTAATTCGCTTCTAATTGCTTGGTTGGAAATTATATCAATTTTACAAC
>JANRKR010000122.1:0-9082 GCA_033763375.1 Rickettsiales bacterium | reverse complement strand
ATAAAATTTGCGATTATTATATTAATCCTTGGCGTGCTTCATAGCGTTTTCTGGTTTTTTAAAACTGGACAAACTGAAAAGAAAATCAGCAATCTTATCGCTGAAAATAGCAGCTACGTTTCTGCTGCTTCGGTTTCTGTTTCTGGTTTTCCGCTAACTCAAAAAGTTTCAATCAAAGATCTTAAATTCACTATTCCTAATCCTGCTTTTAGCAAATATCAAATTACCATAAAAAACTTGGAAGCCACTTCTGGTATTTTTAACAGCAATTTTAAAGTTACCGCTCTTGAGCAAGTTTCAACTCAAGATAATGATAAAAAAGATGTCTTGGGTTATGTTGAATTTAGTAAAGAACCGGAAATTAACCTTGTCTTCGCCAAAGGCATGATTGTTAAATTTTCTTACCTTGATTCTGGACACAGGGTTTTGGATGGCGGAAAAAACGTTTTATATGCTTCAAGCAATACCAATATAAATCTTGAAACAACTCTTGAAGAAGGCGACAAAATTAAAACCAAAATTACTGCCAACATAAAAGATATTGAAGGTTTTGACGTTCTTAGTCTTTACAAAAATTCTTCTGAGAAAAAAGTTATTGACGGTATAAAAAATGGCGAAATTACAATTGGTAACTCAGCTAATTTAACAAATAATTTGCCAATTGCTGCTCCTCAATCTGCCACAACTGCGGCTGCTCCGGTTAATACTACAAATGTTCAGGCGGCTCCAACAGCAACAGCTGCCAATGCTGCAACTGTCACAAATTCAACTGTAGCAAATTCTGATAAAGTTGAACAACCAAATTCTAAACCAGAAGATATTAGTGCGGCACTTTCTGGCAATTTAGTTAAAAGTAATTTAGTTGCTGACGCAGAATATATTTTGACTCCAAATCAAAGCGAAGCAAATCAAAATGATCCAACTCAGGTTCAAGAAGTTCCCGTCCAATATAGCAAAATCACCAAAATTAATAGTTTTGAATTTTCTAATCCACTTTACAAAATATCAGTCAATGGTCAGTTAAATATCTTTCAAGATGACGCCATGCCTTCTGGTTCAATTACTGTTAAAGTAGAAAAAATTGATAACTTGATTAACCATGTTGCAGTTGGATTAAATCAAATTGCTGAGCAAAAAAATACCGTTGAAACTGAGATGGTAAAAACTGCCGATCTAACAACAAATAACGCAGCAGCAGCAACAGCTCCACAAGAGCCAAAAGCTGACGCTGTTAAACCAGTTGAAATCAGCGCAGCTCCAGCCAATAACATTAATACAACTGACGATGCTTATAAAACTTTCTTGAAAAGGTTTTCTACCAGCTTAATGCCAGTTACCAAAGAATTGGCTGCAAAAAATCAACTCAGCAAAGACGATGTTGCGGTGTTTGATGTTCGCAGAGAAAAAAATATTGAATTCCTGATCAACGAAACACCAATGCGTGAAATTCTTGGCAAGTTCTAATTAATGAAAAAAATTTCTGATGTTTTAGCGCAAGCTAGAAATCAGCTGGAAAAATCCGGCGTGAGCAACAGTAAGTTAGATTCTCTAATTCTACTGTCTCACGCTTTTTCTTTTTCTAAAGAGCAAATAATTTTTAATCCCGATTTTGAATTAGATAAAAATCAGCAGGAAAAATTTTTTGCCTTGATTGATCGTCGGGCAAAGCGCGAACCGGTTTCACAAATCATTAATAATCGTGAATTTTTTGGTTATAACTTTTTTATTAATGCCGAAGTTCTTGATCCACGACCCGATTCTGAAAGCTTGATTGAGTTAGTCTTAAAAAAATTTCCACCGCAAGAACTGCAACAAAAAAAACAAAATCTAAAAATCCTTGAGCTTGGTTGTGGTTCAGGCTGTTTAATTATTACTTTATTGAAACTTTATCAAACAGCTAAAGCAAAGGCTATTGATATCAGCGCTGAAGCTTTAAAAATTTGCCAAAAAAATTCTATTTTGCACAAAGTTGAAAATCATTTGCAGCTTTTACAATCTGATCTTTTTACAAAGCTTAAGCACGATGAAAAATTTGATCTGATAATTTCTAACCCGCCTTATATTAAAACAGCAGAAATTGAAACTTTAGCAGATGAAGTAAAAAATTTTGAGCCAAGAATAGCCTTGGATGGCGGTTTTGATGGGCTTGATTTTTATCGCAAAATTGCTGCAGAAGCTGGTAATTTTTTATTACCAAATGCCAGAATAATTATTGAAATTGGCTTCGGTCAAAAAGAACAAATAATTGAAATTTTTAGCGCTGAGAAATTTATTTTTGAACAAGCGCAAAATGATTTAAGCTCAATTGCGCGCGCTTTATGTTTTAAAGTTTAAAGCAGCTTTGTTACATTTGAATTTACTTATTCAATTAAGGCGCTGTCGCAAATTAATCCTAATTTAAGAATGATTATAAAAACTATTAGCGAGATCAAAAAAAATTTAAATAAGCAGAAAAACTCCGGCAAAAAAATCGCTTTTGTTCCAACAATGGGAGCGCTTCATGATGGTCATTTAGCCTTAATAAAAATGGCGCAAAAATTAGCTGATGTTGTGGTAGTTAGCATTTTTGTCAATCAAACCCAATTTAATAACGCCGATGATTATAAAAATTATCCGCGTCAGGATGAAAAAGATTTAGAGAAACTAAAAAACCAGCAAGTCGATTATATTTTTTTACCCAGCGATTCTGAAATTTTTAACAGCGATTTTTCTTTCAAAATTATTCCAACCAAAATGGTTGATTGCCTTTGCGCAAAATATCGCCCCGGTCATTTTGAAGGCGTTGCTTTGATAATTACAAAACTTTTCAATATCGTAAAACCAGATATAGCAATTTTTGGTGAAAAAGATTTTCAACAATTAGCAATAATTAAAAAACTAGCGATTGATTTAAATTTTGATGTTGAAATTTTTGCCCACAAAACTGTGCGTGAAAAAACCGGATTAGCAATGTCATCGCGCAATCAACTTTTATCACAAGCTAATAAAATCAAGGCTGCAATTCTATTTGAAACTTTGCATGAAATCAAAAAAGAAATCAAAAAGAAGCCAAAAGATTTAGCAAAAATTTTGTTGGAAAAAAGTCAGTTTCTTGTGAAAAACGGTTTTGAGAAAATTGATTATTTAGAAATTCGCGATGAAAATAATTTGCAACTTATTAGCGAATTCAATGCCAAAATTCCTGCTCGCATATTTGTTGCCGCCTTTATTGGTAAAGTCAGATTGATAGATAATCTGCGCATCAATTGAAAATCTAAAACCAATAAAATGAAAAAACCTGCAAAGTTAAAAAATCTTTTAGCGCTAATTCCATTTTTTAAACCTTATCGCCGCGAAGTATTTTATGCTTTGCTGGCGCTTCTTATTACCGCTTTAATGGTTTTATTTTTTGGTAAAGCTATAAAATATTTAATTGATTTTGGCTTCGTCAAACAAGATCAAAATTTATTAAATCTATCTCTAATAATTTTTATTTTAGCAGTAATAATCATGGCAGTTGCTGGTTATTATCGCTCTTCAATAATTAACGCTGTTGCTGAAAAAGTAATCGCCGATTTACGCAAAGAAGTCTACAATCACATTATCCGAGTTTCGACAGAATTTTTTGAAATTACCAAAAGTGGCGATGTTGTTGCGCGCTTAACTGTTGATACCACAACTCTTTACGAAACTATCAGCAATACTTTTTCTTTTCTTTTGCGCAATTTATTATTTTTTGTTGGCGGAATTTTTCTGTTATTTTTCACCAGCACTAAACTTAGTTTAATCACCATTACTTTGATTCCGATAGCAATTGCTCCAATTATCATAATTGGCAAATCAATCAAAAATATGTCGCGCCAATCGCAAGATTCTTTTTCGGAAGTTGTCAGCCATATTGAAGAAAGTGTCAGCGGTATTAAAACCATTCAAGCTTATTTATGCGAAGAAAAAGAAGTACGTAATTTTTTTAATTTTATTGATGATGCGCTAAAAATTTCTTTGAAAAAAATTCATATAAAAGCACTGATGGTAGCTTTGGTAATTGCTTTATCTTTTGGCGGAATTGCTGTTGTAATCTGGTTTGGTGGTCATGATGTTTTAAAAGGAAAAATCACTTCTGGTGAACTTTCTTCTTTTATTTTTTATTCAATAATTACCGCTACTTCTTTAGTTTCTCTTAGCCAAATTGCCGGAAAATTACAAAGTGCTAACGTAGCTTGCGCCAGAATTTTTGAACTTTTACAAATTCAATCTCCAGTCAAAGAAATTAAAAATCCTCTCATTTTTCCAAAGAGCAAAGAAATTACTATTAAATTTGAAAATGTAGAATTTTCTTATCCAAGTCGTAAAAACTTTGCTGTATTAAGTAATTTTAATTTAGAAATTAAACCGGGTGAAAACATTGCCATTATTGGTTCCAGCGGATCTGGCAAAAGTACAATATTGCAACTCTTATTGCGTTTTTACGATGTAAATTCCGGAGTAATTTCGCTAAATGGTTTTAATATAAATTCATTGTCGCTTGCCGATTTGCGCCATAATTTTGCTTATATTTCGCAAGATTGTTTTATTTTTTCGGGAACTATTTTTGAAAATATTGCCTACGCCGACAAAGCTATCACTGTCAGCCAAGTAGAAAAAATAATTTCACAAAATAAAGCGCTTGATTTTATTAATCAGTTTCCTGAAAAAATTTATAATTTTGTTGGTGAAAAAGGTGTAAAACTTTCTGGCGGTCAACGTCAGAGAATTGCAATTGCACGCGCTATTATCAAGGACTCACCAATTTTACTTTTGGACGAAGCCACTTCCGCTTTAGATAATGAAAATGAAAAAATAATTGCTCGCGCCATTAGCGATTTATCTAAAAATAAAACTACTATAACTATTGCTCATCGTCTTTCTTCCGTGATAAATTCCGATAGAATTATTTTTGTTAAAGATGGAAAAATCGCCGAAATCGGTTCACATCAAGAATTAATCGCTTATGACAGTTTATACAAAAAAATGTATGAAATGGAATTGCTTGGATTTATTTAAAATTTCTGATTAATCCGTTAATTGAGTTCTCGGTTCTAATCATATCTTAATACCAGAGTAAATGGACCCCGTCATGCGACGGGGTCCATTTACTATAAAATTAGAATAAAAACCCATTAACGTGTTAGTCCGTAAAATTTTATCTAAAAATTTTTAGCAATTTCGATAACTATTGAATTGCGACCAATTTGTTTTGAGTTAGGAATTTGATAGCCGGCAAAAATTGTTAAATCTTTGGGAAATGAGTAACTAAAGCCACTGGCGAAGATTCCTAAAGAGTTATTTCCTGAATACCAATCATTAATAAAGCTGATTTTTTCTGTAATTTTTTGTTCAAATCCACCAATAAAGCTTGTGGCATTTTTACCAAAAATTTGCTTACTTCCAAAACTAATTCCAGCTGTAAATCGGGAATTAGTTTGCGGCAAAACAAAACTATTAGAAGCATAAAACCAACTTCCAATTCCTTGTCCTTGTAGAGAAAAAGGCAACATCGCACCTAAAATTATTTTAGGTTGATATGTTTTTAAATCTTCAATTTGAAGCGGCATAACAGTTTTAAAACCTGCTGCTATAGTTGCGTTTTTTGAAGCTGGCGAACTTAAATTAAACTGCGTTACATCAATTTCGGTATTATAACCAATACCATGAGCAAAATAGCTGGTAACATTAATAAATTGTTTGGGTTTTTTAGTACGAAATTGCGATTCATGCTGAATAAAATTTTTATCTTTTTTAGTTACGTCAGCGGAAGGAACATTAAAAATAGTAACTTGCGCCCAAGATTTACAAGGGTTTTGCAGCAAAATAAAAAAACAAAAAAATAGAAAAAACTTTTTCATTAAAAACAGTCGATTGGTGATTAAATATAGTATATACCAAACTAACACTCGTCATTGCGAGTGGCCGCTAGGCGACGCGGCAATCTATGAGAGACTGAGGTAAAACTCATAGAATTGCCGCTTTGCTGCGTTCCTTGTGAGTGACGAGTGTTAGTTTTAGCTTTTAATTAGCCTTATTTATGCATGTTTTAATGATCAACCCAACCAATTCTTTTTAAGAAAAACTCATAAGAATCTTCAAAAGTGAAGGTTTTATTGTCGTCGAAAATAATCAATTTATTGGCAATTTCTTTCAAAAAATGTTCATCGTGAGTAACCGTTACCACCGCGCCTTCAAAGCTCTTTATTGCTTCAAGCAAAGCTTCGCAAGATTCCATATCTAAGTGATTGGTTGGCTCGTCTAAAAGAAGTAAATTTGCACCTTTTAACAAAATTTTTCCAAGCATCACTCGCGATTTTTCACCGCCCGACAGCACGCCAATTTTTTTATTAGCCAAATCTGATGAAAACATCATATTGCCACAAACCTGACGCACTCTGGTTATGGGAAGTTTTTCATCAACTTTTTGTAACTCTTCATAAACTGAATTATTTGGATTTAAGCGATCAATATTCATTTGACCAAAATAACCAATTTCAGTTTTACCATTGATTTTAATATTGCCGTGAAGCGGCTTGTTATCTTGCGTCAAAAGTTTGAGTAAAGTTGATTTACCTTTACCATTTTTTCCAATCACACAAATTTTATCGCCATTAGCAATTTTGAAAGAAAGATTTTTGATCAGCAAATGTTCAGGATTATAGCCAAAGGATAGGTTTTCAGCTTCAATCATATTTTCTTTGCTGCCATAAGGATTGTGATTAAATTTAAAATCCAGCGTTTCAACATGAACTAATTTTTCTTTGACATCTTGCTTCTCAAGCATTTTCACACGTGATTGCACTCGACTAGCCTGACTTGCTTTTGAGCCAAAACGATCAATCCATTCCTGAGTTTTTTGTCTTTGCTTATCTTCATTGATACGAGTTTTTTCGTAAATTTCTTCTTCAGCGGCAATTTTTTCACGCACACCTTGTGTATTTCCAGGAACTTTTTTGAAAGCTTTTCGATGAATAACTAAAGTATGTGTTATCACTGAATCCATAAAACTGCGATCATGCGTGATCAAAATCAATTCGCCTTGCCAATCTTGTAAAAACTCTTTGAGCCAGCGAATTGAGTGAATATCAAGATAGTTTGTTGGTTCGTCAAGCAACAGCATTTGCGGTTCAACCAAAAGCAACTTAGCTAAATTTAATTTAACTTGATAACCGCCAGAAAATTTTTTCGGATCTTTGTAAAGATCGTCGTAAGTAAAGCCTAAACCATATAAAATATTTTCACCTTTCCAACCTTCATGTTCACGATCTTCTGGTAAAACTGAGCAGATTTCATCCAAAACTGTTTCATGAGTAAAATTAATATGTTGCTCTAAATGACCAATACGATAGCCGCGCGGAATTTCAACCGCACCGGAATCTGGTTCAATTTTTTTTAAAATCAGCTTTAAGAAAGTAGATTTTCCACTGCCATTGCGACCAATTAAACCAACCTTTTCGCGAGAATTAATAATAAAATTTCCTTCAGAAAAAACTTCATGTCCGGAAAATGAAATGGATAAATCTTTAACTCTGATCACTTAATTTTGTTAAAATTGTTTGTTATAAAATATACCAAATCTAAAACCTATTGATATTACTTGATTTGGTATATTGGGTTAATCGCAACGCGGGGCGTGACTCGTGTCACGAAAAAATAAATCATACCAAATCTAAAGAATTTAGATTTGGTATAGGCACTGTTAACAATTATGGCGCTGTCGTAAATTTGCTTTTGCAAAAAATTCTGGGAATTAATTCTGAACATTTTTTATTACCATTATCTTCTTCTACCAAAAACAAACTCACAATATTTAAAATTAATTAAATTATTTTATGGAGCTTAAAAAGTTAACGCCGCAAGAAGCGCAAGTTATTTTGCATAAAGCTACAGAAGCACCATTTAGCGGTGAGTTTTATGAAAATAATCGTCACGGTAAATATTTATGCAAACAATGTAATGCCGAACTTTTTACTACGAAAGATCAGTTTGATTCTGGTTGCGGCTGGCCCAGTTTTGACGATGAATTTCCTAATTCAGTAAAAAAAGTTTTAGATCGCGATGGTTCTAGAACTGAAATTTTATGCCAGAAATGTGGCGGTCATTTAGGTCACATTTTTCATGGCGAAGGCTTTACTACAAAAGATGCGCGTTATTGTGTAAATTCAATCTCGCTAAATTTTGTTGAAGAAAATTTAACAACAAATCAACAAATTGCTTATTTTGCCGCCGGCTGTTTTTGGGGAGTGGAATATTTTTTTTCAAAAGAACGAGGCGTCAAATCAGCAATTTCTGGCTATATGGGCGGAAGTAAAAAAAATCCAACTTACGAACAAGTTTGTCGTCATGAAACTGGTCATCTTGAAACTGTAAAAGTTGTTTTTGATAAATCACAAACTGACTTTGAAACTTTAGCAAAATTATTTTTTGAAATTCACGATCCAGAACAAAAAAACGGACAAGGTCCTGATATTGGTGAGCAATATCTTTCAGCTATTTTTTACATTGATGAAGAGCAAAAAAATATTGCTCAAAAATTAATCAAAATTCTTCAAGAGCAAAATTTAAAAATTGCCACCAAATTATTACCAGCAAATTCGCCATTTTATAACGCTGAACTTTATCATCAAAATTATTACGCTAAAAATGGCAAAACGCCTTATTGTCATCGCCGCGTAAAAAGATTTTTTTAAAAAAATTAATCAACAACAAAATTTGGGCAATTATCTTAAGGAAGCACAACCAGCCCCGTCATGAAGACTGAGGTGACAATAAAGCTAAAGATCAAATAATAAAAATTCGGCATCTTTTTTAGCGTTAATTGTAATTTCTGATTCATTTTCAATTGCCGCCGCATCGCCATTTTCAAGGCTATATTCGTTTAAAAAAATTTCTCCTTTAATAAGTTGCAACCAAACTTTATGTTTTGGTTTTATAACAAAATTAAAAGTTTTTTGAGCAGCAAACTTACCGCAAAAAATTTCAGCATCTTGATTAATTTTAATTGAGCCATCTCTTCCCGAACCAGAAACTACAAGGACAAAATCATTCTTTTTAAAATCTTCAAGAAATGATTTTT
>JANRKR010000121.1:0-2481 GCA_033763375.1 Rickettsiales bacterium | reverse complement strand
ATTTGATAATTTATGATCGCAAAATCTGGAGTCTAGCGGTAAAAAATTTGCTAAATGATACAAAACATCATCAATTTTTCTGATATTTTTTTGTTGCTTTGTGATGCGTTTATAATCCTTCTTAAAAGATGTGGTGTAAGTGATTTGAAGCATTGGTGAAGTGCTATTTTTTGATGTCTTTTAGAAAATTGTTGAAGTTGGAATGTTTAGTGAGGTTTTTGTTTTTTTTAACATCGGAAAAAGATTTTAAAGTTTCTTTATTTGGTTTCTTTTTTGTATCGCCGATAGTTTTTTGCAAAATAAAATCTTTTACAGAAAGATTATTTATGGTCGCTAACACCTTTAATTGCTGGCGTTCTTGCTCGGTAATTTCAATGGTAACTCTGGTCATGATTAAAAAATTTTTTTAGTAAAATTGTCAATACAGTCAAAATTATGGTAATTGACAATTTTGTCAAAATAAAAATAGTTTAAGAAAAATCAAGAAGTTAAAAATCAAAACAAAAATGTGTGAATTAACTCATAGTTTTAACAATAAAATTACCAAGATTTTTTTAGGCGAGAAATTGCCAAAAAAGCTTGCGGTGGCGGTTTCGGGTGGCGTTGATTCTTTGGCGTTGACGATTTTGCTTGGTGAATTTTGTTTGCAGGAAAATATCGAATTATTTGCTTTAACTGTTGATCATAAAATGCGTGAAAGCTCTTCAAAAGAGGCTTTGGCGCTTTCAAAAGTTTTAGGGAAGAACAAAATTTCGCATCATATTTTAGAAATTGATCAGAAAAAATTGCCGCAAAGAAATATTGAAAGTTCACTTCGCGAGATTCGCTACGAGCTGCTTGGTGACTTTTGTAAAAAGCAAAAAATTTCACATTTATTTCTTGGTCATCAACTTGGCGATGTCGCAGAAAATTTTTTAATTCGGTTGTTTCGTGGCTCGGGTTTAGATGGACTTTCAACAATTGCTGAAATCTTGGAAGTAAATAAAATCAAGCTGGTGCGACCACTTTTAGATTTTGATAAAAGTGATTTAGAAAATTTTTTACGCGCTAAAAAAATCAAATGGTTTGAAGATGAAAGCAACTTGGATGAAAAATTTTTACGCAATAAAATCCGCAATTTTTTTGCCACATTTGATGAAAAAAATTTAATCCAAAAACGCATTAAAAATGCTACGGATGAAATTGCTAAAATGCGCGATTTTTTTGATGAAATAATGTTAAAAGAAGCCAAGAAAATTCTGAAGTTTCACGATAAAAAATATTTTTTAATCAATCACAAAAAACTGCAAAAATTAGACGAAAAATTTGCCCTAAAAATTTTGGCTTTGGTGGCAATGGAAATCAGCCAAAAAAACTATAAACCGCGCTTAAAAGATTTGAAAAAATTCTACGAATATTTACTAAAAAATAAAATAATCAAACCGCGTAATTTTTATGGTTGCGAGATTTCTCAATATGATGCCAATTATTTAATTCTAAGGTCGCAAGAGCCAAAAAAAATTGATAAAAACCTCAACGATGAATTTTATTTTCGCACAGTTTTGGGCAAAATATTTACAAACTAAGTTTAATCTAAAATGCCAAATTTTTTGAACAAAATTTTTTTTATCTTACTGATTTTTTTTCTGATGAACAACGCTAAATTAAGTTTTGCGCAATTGAATGGCGCGACGCCTCAGGCAGAAATAAATTCCATCGAGGCTAAATTTGAAGATCAGCAAAAAGCAAGAATGAGTTTTTTAAAAAGTCTTAAAGTTGGTCAAAAAGTAAATGGTTGGCTAGTTGAGAAAATTAATTATAATGATGAACCTAAGTTGATTTCTGATGTCACTTTAAAAGGCAATATTAAAGCTAAAGTTAAATATTATTTTGATGTACAACCGCAATGGTATGAAGGGCTGGATTACGAATCGATATTGACACTTTCTTTTGCGCCACAGCATAAAAAAATGCTTCCTGTTGCTGATTTGTCTAGAGCTTCTTTAGAAAAAGCCAAAGGATTTTTGGCAATATCAGACGGCAGTTACGGTGAAATGGAAGTTGAAATTGGCGAAATTTTTTTACTTGGTTATTGCCAGTGCGATTCAAAAAGTGATCTTCTATTTATAAATCGCATTACAAATTTTAAAGAAAAAGGGCGAGTTAAAAGCGATAACGAAGAAGAATATAAAATTCAAGAACAGCGGGCGATTGATTTTTTACAAAATTAACTCAAATTTTTAGATAATTTTTTTCTTTTTAAGCAGCCACAAATAAATTTCAGATAATTTTCATTTGGTATAAATTAAATTCCTCTTCCTGTTGCTCCTAAAACACTTGATGCAGCGTTTTCAACATTTCCGCTTGGAGCATCTCGATCTTCCATCGCCATAAGTTTACGCTCCTTAAACTCATTCATCACATTTTTTTTATCTTTTAAAAATCTCATAGTCACTTGCGCGGCAATCATATTGTCATCATTACTCAGATCTTTAGAGCCAG
>JANRKR010000120.1:0-16745 GCA_033763375.1 Rickettsiales bacterium | reverse complement strand
TTTGGATTTAAACAGGGAAGTGAAGTATCACTCCGGCACTTACATTTTCAACAACTGTTGGTTCAATTGTTAAAAGTGGCTTGGTTCCTGTTTTTGTTGATGTTGGCGTTGCCAATTATTGTATTGATCCTGCCAAAATTGAAGAAATGATTTCGCCAGAAACCGTGGCAATTGTGGCGCCAAACTTGATGGGAAATTTGTGCGAGTGGGATAAAATCTCTGCAATTGCCAAAAAATATAATTTAAAAATTATCGAAGATTCCGCCGATACTTTAGGCGCAACTTTAAATGGCAAGTCAAGTGGCGCTTGGTCCGATATGTCGATTACTAGTTTTTATGGATCGCACATAATTAATTGCGCTGGAAATGGAGGCGCTTTATGTATCAATGATGATGAACAATTAAGAAAATCTAAATTACTGCGATCTTGGGGCAGAAGTTCATCAATTTTTGATGAAAAATCTGAGGCAATTGAAAATCGTTTTAATGTTAATATTGATGGCATTAAATATGATGCAAAATTTGTTTTTGAAGCAATTGGTTATAATTTAGAAGGTTCTGAGATCGGAGCTGCTTTTGGTCTAAAACAATTAGAAGATTTAGAAAAAAATATTGAAACTCGTCGCAAAAATTATCAAACCCAAATTAATTTCTTTAAAAAATACGAAGAATTTTTTATCTCGCCGCAAGAAACTCAAAACACCAGAACTGGCTGGCTGGCATTTCCTATAATTATTAAAGAAAGCGCGCCCTTTGAGCGACGCGATTTTCAAATTTTCCTCGAAAAAAGAAATATCCAAACTCGCGTAGTTTTTACTGGCAATATAACGCGTCAACCTGGTTTTAAAAATATTGCAATGCGTAAAGCGCAAACTCTAAAAAATGCTGATAACATTATGCGCGGAGGTGTTTTGCTTGCTTGTCATCATGGTTTGAATGAAGAAATGTTTATCCATATGCATTCTACAATTGAAGAATTTTTGAAATCCAAAACGCAATGAAAGCAGTAATTTTAGCTGGTGGACTTGGCACCAGAATTAGTGAAGAAACACATTTAAAACCAAAGCCGATGATTGAAATTGGTGGAAAGCCGATTTTGTGGCATATCATGAAAATTTATTCTACTCACGGCATAAATCATTTTGTGATCTGCTTGGGATATAAAGGATATTTAATCAAAGAATATTTTGCCAATTATCGTTGGCATATGTCAGATATGACAATCAATCTTTCAAATAACGATATCGAAATTCACAATAATTTTGCTGAAAATTGGAAAGTCACTTTGGTTGATACTGGTGAAGAATCAATGACGGGTGGCAGAATCAAGCGCATTCGTGATTATATAAAAGATGATGAAAATTTTTGTCTAACTTATGGTGATGGAGTTTCAAACGTTGATATAGCTAAGCTGATAGAATTTCACAAAGCTCATGGAAAGTTAGCAACTTTAACTGCAACTCAACCACCCGGAAGGTTTGGCGCCTTACATATTGCTGAAAAAAATCTTATTACAGAGTTCCAAGAAAAGCCTGATGGTGATGGCAATTATATTAATGGCGGTTTTTTTGTTCTTTCGCCAAAAGTTTTAGATTATATAGAAGGCGATAAAACCCTGTGGGAGATTGCTCCATTAAAAAATCTGGCAAAAGATAAGCAATTAGTTGCTTATAAACATAACGGCTTTTGGCAACCCATGGACACTTTACGCGATAAAGTTTTATTGGAAGAGCTTTGGCAGTCTAATAAGGCTCCTTGGAGGGTTTGGTAAAATGAGATGAAAGAAAATAGTGATAACAAAATTTTAACAATTTTAATTCCAACATATAACAGAGCTAATAATTTAAAGACTCTTTTGCAGAGTTTTTATAATAAATTAAATGACAAAGTTGAGTTATTAGCGGCAATTAACTCATCCTCTGATGATAGTTTAGAAATCGCAGAATCTTACAAATTAAAAATTCCAAATCTTAAGATAATTTTCTTTTCGGATTTTGTTCATTCGGCTGAAGAAAATATAAATCGCTCAATAAAACATTGTAGCGGCGAATATATCTTTATTTTAGGAGATGATGATGAAGTGATGTTTGATGTTTTTGATAATTTAGTTTTTATTCTTGAAAATCAGAAAGATAAAAAAATTACAGCTTTAATATTTAATAACATTTCTTCTCAGAATATCTTAACCAAATTTTCTGATTTAGTTTCTGATTTAAATTATATTCAATTAGGCAATATTTCTGCATCTAAAAAAATAGTCAGTACCAACCAATATCCCAATTTAATAAGGCAATGTGGCTTAATAACAACAATAGCCTTCATTTCTAGGTATGTAATTAGAAGAGATTTGTTTAAAGAGTTTTCTGATTACATAACAATATCAAGAATCTATTCTCATGTTTTTGCTTTTATAGAATTTTTTGGTCAACAAGAAGTGATAGTAGTTGATTTACCTTTGGTAAAAAGAGGCGATTCTGATGTAAAAAATCGTTTTGATAATTTTGCTGATACACTATCTCAATCAAGGTATTTTAACTGGGTTGTTGGTATCTTAAAGCATTTTGATAATTTGGTAAAAAAAAACATTATTACTTCAAGTTTTTTTTATGAGATAAAAGAATTTAGAGAAGATGGCTCAATGTTTTATTTGTGGTCCAATACTCTAAAATCAATGTTGTTGCAGCTTTATAATTATGTTGCTGATTTTGACGAAAGAGAAAAGTTAGATTCTGCTGCTACGGATTTGTTTCTTAAATTTGACAAGTCTTCTTTATCAAAAGCAGAAAGAAAAGTGATTGATTTTACTGTAAAAAATATTGATGAAATCATATTAATTGAAAAAAGTAAAATCTCAAAAAAAGAAAAAGATCTAATAAGTTGGAAGTTAAGAAAACTTACAGATTTGGTATATTGTGAATATTCATCAAAAATAAAAATATCATTCGGAAAAAAATTTTTGATTAAATTTCTTATTCCCATATTTCAACTAATCGATTATCTTTATAAAATTTTTTCAAAAAAAAGTTTACCATTTTTGCAAAGAAAAATTTTTAGATTAAAAATGGAAAAAATTTTTGGTTAATAACATCATGATTCCAAAAATTAATAAAAATCCCTACTACATATATTCTCCTCACTACAGATATACATCTGCTGGTATAAAAGCCTTATATCTTTTATCGCATCATATTAACAGCGCCGGATATAATTCATTTATAGTTTGTGATGATGAAACTATTTTTGATAAGGAATATGATGAGTTATTTTATAACTTAAATATCAAATTTTTAAATAAAGATATTTTAGCTTTTCACAAAAAAAGCTCCTATAATCCAATCGTAATATATAGTGACACGGTTAAAGAAAATCCTCTTGGTGCAAAAAATGTAGTTAGATATATGATGAATTTTTCTAATTTATTTATTGAAACAAAGAACGATGAAAATGATTTTGTTATTGCTTATTCTAAAGTTATTGCTGAGTCCTTAAACCTTACCCAAGACAGAGTTCTTTTTATTCCAACTTCTAATACTGATATTTTTTATCCTCCTACTGATTCAAATTCAAAAAGAGAAGGAACTTGTGTTTATATGGGAAAATACTATGACTTTCACAAAGGATCTGGAACGGAATTGACAAAAAATAGTAGAGTTATAACGCGCATTAGGGGCGAATTTACCCCAAATCAAATAGCGGATATTTTTAGAAAATCAGAGCTACTATACTTATATGAAAATAGTGCAATGGCAATTGAAGCTGTATTGTGCGGCTGTCCAGCAGTTTTTATACCAAATGAGTTTTTAAAAGAACAACAAATCAATTTATCAAAAAATGAGCTTGGTGAAGATGGTTATGCAATTAGTAATAATGAAGAATCTATAAAAATAGCCAAGAATAACGTTTTAAAAGGTAGGGAAAATTATCTCAGCAGTTTTACAACTTTTGAAACCCAATTACAGAATTTTATTGCCAAAACACAAAATATTTTTGTTAGAGATAATTCTGATAATAAAGAAGTTATAGATTGGAATTTTTTTGATAAAATTGAAAAAAATAAAATTGACTATAATGAAAAATTTTATTTTGACACCATCATGTCAAAAAGAAATTTTGATGATATCATCATATTTAATAAAAACAATTTTGATATTCTTGTTTCTTGTTTAAAGAGTATTTATCCAAAAAAATCTTTTATAAAAAAGATAAAAGTTTTTGATGGAAATGAAAGATTAACAATAAAATATAAAGTTATTGTCAAATTTAAAACTTATAATTTGGGGAGAAGTATAAAAAAAATTTTTAAAAAAAATAAAAATGCAACAGTTCACAATTAAAGATATATCTTCCGAAGCGCTTAAAAATTATTTCAATATTTTTGGTTTCGTAAAAATTTCAGGTTTTTTTATTGATGAAATCGATAATATTTCTAAAGAATTTGATCTTGCGATGAATAAGAAGTTCGGTAATAAAAAAGCTAATGATAGAAATTATTTTTATCCTCAATTCGTAGAACACGATCAGAATCTAGCTAGTATTCTTGAGTTAGAGAAAATAGAGAAAGTTATTACTAATTTGCTTGGTGAAAACCCAATATATACTGGAAGCGACGGAAATATATTTTCTGATTCAACGCCTTGGCATAGAGACTATTTGAACAAAAATAGAAGTTGTAAAATGTTGGTTTATCTTGATGAAATTGATGGCGATTCAGGCGCCCTAAGAGTTATTCCTGGCAGTCATTTTGTTGATGATAAATATTCTAGTTTCTTGGGTGATGGTTTAAATTGGCCTGAGCCACCTTATGAAGGGGGATTTGATGAAAAATGTTTTTTTGGAAAAGGTCATAATCCAAGAAAAATTGGTGAAAATAACTTAATTCCCAACCATGTTGTTCCTAATAACCCTGGTGATATTATAATATTTAATCACAATCTAATTCACTGTACCAATTACGCTTTAGTCCCATCTTTCAAGTATGATAAAAGACTGGGTTTCAAGAAAAAGAATATCAGAAGAATGTTTGGTCTGCATTTTTTTGCAAGTCCTTCAAATATTAAAGATGAAGCGTTGCAAAAAAAATTAACAAAAGATATGGAGCAACTGTTTCTAATTGAATTAAAGACCTTCAAGCTAAAAAATAGATTTGGTCCATGCGTTGCGGAATCTAAGTCAGAAAAAATAAAAAATTACATAAAAGAAATAAAACACATATAGTATAATGAATCAGAAGGTGATTTTGATGGCAAATATATTAAACAATCTGACGAATCTATAAGTTTTAACGGTAAGCTTAGAAAAATTTTTTATAATTCCAATCTTGATGTTAATTGAGAATTATGAAAAAAATTCTTCTAACCGGTGGAACTGGCTTTATAGGAAAAAATATTGTTGAATCTTACTTGGCAAAAAAATACCAAATTATTGCTCCGTCTCGCTTAGATCTTGATCTTTCGAATGACGAATCTGTTGTCAATTTTTTTAAAAATAATAAAAATTTTGATGTTGTTATTCATTCGGCGTGCAAAGCAGGTCATAGAAATGCTGGTGAGGTAACTGGTTTGTTTTACACCAATACTAGAATGTTTTTTAATTTGGTAAAATATTCTGATTGTTTTGGCAAGCTAATCAATATTGGCTCTGGCGCAATTTATGATATGCAAAATTATCAACCCAAAATGAAAGAAGAGTTTTTTGGCAATACAATTCCAAAAGATGAACATGGCTTTTGCAAATATGTTATTGGAAATTATATTGAAAAATCTGAAAATATTGTTGATTTGCGAATTTTTGGCATATTTGGAAAATATGAAGATTATGCAATTCGCTTTATATCAAACGTCATATGTAAAACAATTTTTGACTTATCAATCACTATCAAACAAAATCGAAAGTTCGATTACATTTATGTTGATGATTTAATTCCAATTCTAGATTTTTTCATTGAACAGAGAAATAATTATAAATCATATAATATAACACCAAACTCAGCTATTGAATTGTTGGAAATTGCAAAAATTATTAATCAAATATCTAAAAAAAATTTACCAATAAATGTTGCTCAAGAAGGCTTTGGCTCTGAATATAGTGGTGACAATTCGCGCTTGAAAAAAGAAATAAATCTCAAATTCAAAAAGATCGAAGACTCAATTGATGAGCTTTACCATTGGTATCTCATCAACAAATCCAGCATTAATAAACAACTTCTATTAACCGATAAATAATCGCTTTATGAACAATCTAGAAAAAAAGATGGTCTTAATACTACAAGACTTGAGAGAAAATCATCATGTTGTTGGTGTGAAAGCCGAATTTGAAGCTGAAGGAACTAGGCTTGAAGAAGCAATGAGATTAAAAGAGGTTGTATCAAAAGCTGGTCTCGATCTGACCATTAAAATTGGCGGATGCGAAGCGATAAAAGATATGTATGAAGCTCGTGTCATTGGCGTAAATAAAATCGTGGCGCCAATGGTTGAAACTGCTTATGCGCTGAAAAAATATTTGATGGCAACTAAGTTAGTTTTTTCTGCTGAAGAGCGTGAAGAGGTCGATTTTTTTGTAAATATTGAAACTATAACTGGATTTAATAATTTAGATGAAATGTTAGCGCTGCCAGAAGTAAAAGATCTTGATGGTATAGTTTTAGGAAGGGTTGATATGACTGGTTCAATGGGTCTTAATCGCGATGAAGTTAATTCTGATAAAATTTTTAATATTGCTAAAACAATCGGCGAAAAAATCAAAGGTCGCAATCTTGATCTTTTAATAGGCGGTGCTGTTTCTGCAGAATCTTTGCCATTTTTTAGAAAACTGCCACAAGGTGCTTTAACTCGTTATGAAACCAGAAAAGTAATTTTTCAATGCCCAGGAGCCTTGGAAGAAAATGCCGATAAAGCCATTTTAAAAGCAGTTGGCTTTGAATTAATGTGGTTAAAAAATAAAAGAGATTTTTACGGTGCAATTCATAAAGAAGATGAACAAAGATTAGTGATGCTGGAGGCGCGATACAAGAAACTAATTGCTCAGGCTGGTGGCATTGTAGAGTAATGGCTAAAAAAACAGCTCTTGTAACCGGTGCTTCTCGCGGCATTGGCTTGTCTATTGCCGAGTTATTTAAAAAAAATGGTCTAGAGGTTTTAACCCCAAATAGACAAGAGCTTGATCTTTTATCAGAAGATTCGATTACAAAATTTTTAAAAAAAAATTCTCAAACACAAATCGATATTTTGGTAAACAATGCCGGCATAAATATAATCGAAAACGTCTCAGAATTTTTGGATGAAAATCTCAAAACCGCACTGCAGATCAACTTAATTTCTCCAATGATTTTGATTCGAGAATTGTCGCCTAAAATGATTGAGCGTGGTTACGGCAAAATTGTAAATATCAGCTCAATTTGGAGTCAAGTTTCAAAGCCGGGTAGGGCAGTTTATTCATCAACAAAATCGGCAATTAATGGATTGACCAGATCAGCTGCAATCGAACTAGCTGCACATAATATTCAGGTTAATGCCGTGGCTCCGGGATTTGTTGATACCGATCTGACAAGAAGAAATAATTCCCCAGAGCAGCTTGAAATTATCCGTTCAAACATTCCGACAAAAAGATTGGCCCAAACTTCAGAAATTGCTGAATTGGTTTATTTTTTGGTTTCAGAAAAAAATACTTACATTACCGGACAAACAATTTTTATCGATGGGGGCTTCTCATGTCAGTAGTTACTAATGCTCTGGAAGTAAAATCTAGGCTTAAAAATTACAAAGTTTACTTTGCCGATAATACTGATTTTTTGCTTCAACTTATTCAAACTAAAAATTCACTTTTTGTAATTGATAAAAACTTGTGGGAGCTTCACAAAGAAAATTCGCTCAAGGCTTTGCAAGATTTTTCTAAAATCATACTAGAAGTTGATGAGGATAAAAAAAATCTTGAAACCGTTCAGGTTTTATATGACGAAATCATCAAATTATCGCCTAAGAAAAATCTGGTTCTGATCTCAATTGGAGGCGGAATTTTGCAGGATATTACCGGCTTTGTTGCCTCAACTTTATATCGGGGCGTAAAGTGGATTTTTTTGCCTTCAACTTTATTGGCACAAGATGATAGCTGTATTGGCGCTAAAACTTCACTTAATTATAAAAAATATAAAAACCTTATTGGCACCTTTTTCCCGCCAAGTAAAATTTATATTTATTCCGGCTTTTTAAAAACTCAGAAAATTGAAGATTTTGCTAGCGGCGTTGGTGAAATGGCCAAGCTGCATTTAATTGGTGGTGAGTCTGATACCAGAGATTTTACCCAGGCGATTGATAAAATTTTTGCACTTGATGAAGTCATTTTGCTTGCAGCAATTAAAAGATGTTTAGCGATCAAAAAATCTTTTATTGAAGAAGATGAGTTTGATGAAGGTAAAAGAAACTTACTAAATTATGGACATTGTTTTGGCCATGCTATTGAGTCTTCAACAAATTTTTTGGTGCCTCACGGTCAAGCGGTTGTTTTAGGTATGATTCTAGCAAATTTAGCAGCTAAATCTCGCTCATTATTATCTGCAGAAATAGAAGAATTTATTCGTCTTAAAGTCTTGATTCCAGTTATTAAAATTGATTTGTCTAATATTAAATTTGATCACCAAAAAATTATTGAAGCGATGAGTCATGATAAAAAAAACACCGGTTCAGATCTGGCTTTGATTTTAATGAAAACTAATTATGAGTTTTTCAGAACATCCGACTTAACGAGAGAGGAAGCTCTTGAAGCGCTTAAAAATTTTGAAAAACTAAAAAAGTAAAATGATAAAACTTTCTGATTATATAGCAAAAGAGCTTGTAAATCATGGCGTTCGCCATGTTTTTATGATTTCTGGTGGAGGTGCTATGCATCTTAATGATTCTCTTGGAAAGCATGAGAAACTTGAATATGTTTGTAATCATCATGAACAAGCCTCCGCTATTGCCGCTGAAGGATATGCAAGATTAAACCAAAAATTGGCTGTGGTAAATGTAACCACTGGACCAGGAGGAGTTAACGCTTTAAACGGTGTTTTTGGACAATGGACAGATTCGGTTCCAACTCTTTATATTTCTGGACAAGTAAAATATGAAACCACTTTGGATGCTTACCCTGAAACTAAGTTGCGTCAACTCGGAGATCAAGAAGTTGATATTATCAAAATGGTAAAGCCTATCACCAAATATGCTGAAATGTTGAAAAACCCGCAAGATATTAAAAAAATTTTACAAAAAGCTATTCGTCTTGCAACCAATGGCAGAAAGGGTCCAACTTGGATTGATATTCCGATAAATCTTCAAGGTGCAATGATTGATGAAACGCAACTTGATTCAGAAAATTTTACAGAAGAGGCTGTAAATAAAGAGCTTTTAGATAATCAAATTCAGCAAATAATTTTTGAAATTAATACCGCTAAAAGACCGGTTATTGTTGCTGGACATGGTATTAGAATTTCTCAAACGATTACAGATTTTCATCATCTAATAGAACAATTAAAAATTCCAGTTGTTACAACTTTTAATGGATTCGATTTAATTCCATCCGATCATAAGTTATATATGGGAAGAATTGGTAGCATTGGACAAAGAGCTGGAAATTTCGTCTTACAAAATGCTGATTTAGTTTTATTTTTAGGCACGCGAAACAATATTCGCCAAGTTAGTTATAATTGGGAAATGTTTGCCAGAAAAGCAAAAAAAATTGCAGTCGATATCGACTCTGCAGAATTAACCAAACCAACTCTTAAAATTGACATCGGCGTTTGTGCTGATCTGAAAGATTTTCTACCTTTATTAAATGATAAGTTTGTGAGCGAGAAAATTATTGATAAAACTGATTGGTTGAAATGGTGTACTGTTAGAAAAAATAAATATGATCCTGCAGCAAATCCGGAATATACAAAAACTTCCGGATTGATTAATCCGTATAATTTTATTCAAGTTTTAACTAATTTAACCAAAGAAAATTCAGTAACTGTAGCTGCCAATGGTACGGCTTGTGTAGCTCTATTCCAAGCTGGAATTGTTAAAAAAAACCAAAGAATTTTTTGGAATTCAGGAAATGCTTCAATGGGTTATGATCTTCCTGCTGCAATTGGCGCCTGCTTTGCCAATAACAAAAAAGATGTGATCTGCATCGCTGGAGATGGCAGCATCATGATGAATTTACAAGAGCTTCAAACTATCAAACATTATAATTTACCAATTAAAATTTTTGTTTTGAATAATGATGGATACTCATCAATTAGACAAACACAGCGTAATTTTTTTGGTGAAAAATTAGTTGCTTGTAGTTCTAAATCTGGCGTTTCAACTCCAAGCTTTATTAAACTTGCTGAGGCTTTCGGCATCAAATCTGTAACAATTAAAAACAGTAACGAACTTGAAAGTAAAACAGCCCAAGTTTTGAGTGAAAAAGGCTTAATAATTTGTGAAGTGATGCTGACTCGTGATTATATTTTTCAGCCAAAACTCTCTTCCGAAAAACTTCCTGATGGCAGAATAATTTCTAAGCCTCTTGAAGATATGTTTCCTTTTCTTGATCGTGAAGAGTTTGAGTTAAATATGATTAAAGATTAGTTTGAAATTTTTGTAGAATTATTGGCGCGCTAAACTTAGTATCTCTAAAATCGTAGATACCTTATCAAATTTCAAAAACCTCATGACCGCACAAATAATTAATGGCAAAGAAATTGCTGCTGAGTTGAAGCTTGAAATTGCTAATCAGGTTGCTGAAATCAAAAAAAAATATCATGTGACGCCAAGTTTGGCGGTGATTTTGGTTGGCAATGATGCGGCAAGCGAAGTTTATGTCAGCAATAAAGAAAAAGCGGCGCACGCAGTTGGAATGAACTCGCTGCAATTTAAATTAGCAGCTGATATTTCTGAAGCGGAATTAATCGATAAAATTCATGAACTAAATGCTGACAAAAAAATTCACGGCATTTTAGTGCAATTGCCGCTTCCAAAACATATTGATGCGCGCTCGGTAATTCGTGCTATTGATTATCGCAAAGATGTTGATGGTTTTAATGTTATAAATGTCGGTAAGCTTTCAGTTGGTGAAGTTAGTGGTGATGATAAAGCGCTTGTTCCTTGCACGCCGCTTGGTTGTGTTCATCTTTTAAAATCAGTTAAAGGAAAAAATTTAGTTGGCTTAAAAACTTTAATCATCGGCGCTTCAAACATTGTCGGTAGACCATTAGCGCGGCTTTTAATGCTAGAAAGTTGCACTGTTACAATTGCCAATAGTTCAACCAAAGATTTAAAAGCTGAGTGTTTGCAAGCTGATGTAATTTTCTCAGCAGCCGGCGTGCCTGGTTTAATCAAGGCTGATATGATTAAAAAAGATGCCGTAATAATTGATGTTGGAATTAATCGCATTGCAACTGAAGGTGGAAAAACTAAACTAGTTGGCGATGTTGATTTTGAAAGTGCTAAAAAAGTTGCATCAGCAATTACGCCGGTTCCAGGTGGCGTTGGACCAATGACAATTGCTTATCTTTTACAAAATACTTTGGATTGTTGTTATAAAAAACTATCGCAAATTTCTTAAATTTTTAACCATAACCATAAATAAATTTATGTCTGATAACGAAATTAACAGCATCATCAATCAAGCTAAATCAGAGGCGCGCAGCCAATTAATAAAAAACTTCTTCAATAAAAATAATCAAAACTTCAAAACTTTAATAACCTTGGCGGTTCTTGCGGTTGTAGTCTTTGCGATATTTAGCCTTTATCAAAATTCGCAGCGTGAAAAATTTTCTGAAATATTTCATCAAGCTTTAATTGATCAGCAAAAAGGCGATTTAACTAAAGCCAAAGAGTCTTTGCAAAAAATCTATGAATCTGGCGCTCCCGGAAATATCAAGGCTTTGGCATCTTTACGCTATGCCAATATAATGTTTGACGAAAATAAAAAAGCAGAAGCAGCAATCATTTATCAAAAAGTTAGCGAATGCAGTAATTGCGATTATTATGTGAAAGATTTGGGTGGTTTGTTGGCGGTAAAAACTTGGTTAGCTGATGAAAATGAAATTAAAAAAGAAGATTTACTTACTCGAATTGAAAAAATTGAAAATGACAGCAAAGAATTGCGCTATCAAATTTCAGAACAGAAAGCTTTTTTACATATTCAAAAAAATAATTTAGCCAAAGCCTACGAAATTCTTGATTCAATCAATAAAAATCCTGATGTAGCGCCAAATATTAAAGGCAGAATTAGCGATTCTATGAAAATGATTATCGCCAAAGGTTATGAACCAAATTCACAAGTCGATTCTATAAAAGCTGAGTCTAAAAAATAAATTTGCAGAAATTTTATGCGATCTTTTTTCAAACTCAGTTTTTTTCAAAAAGATAATTTATTCATTATCAGCTCATCAGTTTTGTTACTATTTTTTATTGTTTCTTGCGCTGACAAAAAAAAAGATTATGATAAAAGTAAAGCGGTTTCAGCCTTTGCTCTTGTTGATTCTCTGGCAATTGATAAATCTTTAGAAAAAACTGCCATCACAATTCCAAAACAACAGCAAAATAATTTTTGGAATGGTTCAATTGCGCTGCAAAATCAAAATATTGAAAATTTCGGCAAGAATTTTTCTACCACTAAAAATTTATTTAGTTCAAAGCGCGAAATTACTTTAAAAAATTCTGATCTATTTTTCAGCGGTATTGGCGCAACTGATTTTGACGACTTCATTTTTGCGCCAATTATAAAAGATAATAAAATTTTTGCTTTAAATGCCGCCGGCAAGCTTACCGCCTATGATTTACTGACAAAAAAAAGAATCTGGAAGACGCAAATTTTTACTCATCACTTTTTAAAAAATTATCGCAGCGCTAAAATTTATTATAATAAAAACAATTCTGGTGAAAAAATTTTTGCAACCATCGCAATCAATAAAATAGCCGCTATCAACGCCGTTGATGGTAAAATTTTATGGATAAAAGATCTTTCTTCGATAACCAATTCAACGCCAATTTGCGATGATGAATTAGTTTTTGTTACTACTAACGATAATAAAATTTATGCGCTTAACGCCCTAAATGGCGAGATAGAATGGGTAGTTTCGGCAATTTTGCGCAACACCGCAATTCTTGGCGCTGCTGATCCGCTGCTTTATAAAGATAAAGTGATTGCCGCTTTTTCTTCGGGCGAAATTTACGCCATTAATAAAAAAACTGGCGAATTAATTTGGTCGCAAGATTTAAATTTAAACAAAGCCAATAGTTCTGATTTTTATTTAAACGATATCGATGCAACACCTTTGATCAAAGACGATACGCTTTATTCAATTGGCAATGGTGGTTTGATGATGGCGATCAGTTTAAAAGACGGCAATTATTTTTGGCGTAAAGAAATTGCCGGAATTGTTGATTTTTGGGCGGCGGCAAACTTTTTATATCTTATCAATAACGATAATAAATTATTGGCAATTGATCAAAAAACTGGTGGCATTAAATGGATTTCGCAATTGCCCAATCTAAAAAAAGATAAAAAACCTGAAACTAAAATAATTTATAATTCAGTTATAATGGTGGGCGATAAACTTTTAATTTCAAGAGTTGATGGCGAATTAATTATTGCCTCGCCATTTGATGGCAAAATTGAAAAAACTTTTAATATTGGTAGAAAAATTCTACACGCGCCAGCTGTGGTAAATGACAAAATATATTTTCACAACATGAGCAGATTTGTAACTGAAATTCTTGAGATTGAATAAATGTCGATCATAAAAAAACTTCCCGATCGCTACGACGCCAAAACGCGTGAAAAATTTTGGCAAAATTATTGGCAAGAGCAGAAAATTTTTTCTTGGAAAAATGATTTACCAAAAGAGCAAACTTTTGTAATCGACACGCCGCCACCAACGGTTTCGGGCGTTTTGCACATGGGTCACGTTTTTTCTTATTCTCAGGCCGACTTTGTGGCGCGCTTTCAACGCATGAATGGCAAAGATGTTTTTTATCCGATGGGTTTTGATGATAACGGCCTGCCAACTGAGCGTTTAGTTGAAAAAATAATTGGCAAAAAAGCGGCGATTTATGAAGCCGAAAATGGTCATGGCAGTTTTGTTGCTAAATGTCGCGAGATTGTTTTGGAAGCGGAAAAAGAATTTGAAGCTTTGTTTAACTCAATCGCGCTTTCAGTTGATTGGCAGCAGAAATACCAAACTATTTCGCCCGAGTCGCAAAAAATTTCGCAAGCTTCTTTTTTAGATTTACACGCCAAAGGTTTGGTTGAAAAAAAATTCGAACCAGTTTTTTGGGATATTTCTGATCGCACGGCGCTGGCGCAAGCTGATTTGGTTGATAAAGAAGTTGAAGGGGTGATGAATTATATTTTGTTTGGTATTGAGGGTTCTGATGAAAAAATCGAAATCATGACGACGCGCCCTGAGTTGCTTCCTGCCTGCGTTGCGGTTATGATAAAAAAGAATGGAAAGTGGTCTCGCTTTAAAGAAGAAAAAGCTGTTACTCCTTTTTTTAACATTCCTGTTCCAATTATTGAGGTTGATGATGATTCTGTAATCGAAGAAAAAGGAACTGGTGCTGTGATGTGTTGCACCTTTGGCGATGAAACTGATGTGAAATGGTGGAAGAAATATAATTTAGATTTGCGGGTAATTATTGGCGAGAATGGAAAAATCAGTTGGAAAGCTTTGTGTGATATAATTAGTAAGTTTCAATTTTCATTCGAGCAAATAAAAGCTTTTCATGGTTCTGATGAAGATGGTCACACAATTAAAAAGGCAAAGGAAGTAGTTTTAAGAATTCTTGAAGAAAAAAAACTGCTGTTGAAGCAAGAACCTGTGAAGCGTGCCGTAAAATGCGCCGAGCGTTCGGGCGTGCCAATTGAAATTCTGGTTGTGCCGCAATGGTTTATTAAAATTCTTGATAAAAAAGAATTGCTCAAAAGCAAAGCCAATGAATGCAACTGGTTTCCTGATTATATGCGAATCAGAATTGAGCAGTGGATTGACGGGCTTTCTTGGGATTGGTGCATAAGCCGTCAGCGTTTTTTTGGCGTGAAATTTCCGGTTTGGAGGGTTAGAGAAAATAACGATCCAGCAACTGAAGAATTGATATTTGCGGATATTGATCAATTGCCAGTTGATCCTCTCCAAACAGCACCAAAAGGTTATCTCGATTATAAGCCGAGTCCTTATAATGACGATAATGGAAGGCCATATTATTTCAGCGCTACGGCCACGAAGAATGGTAAAAACTATACAATTTTTCCTGAAACCGATATTATGGATACTTGGGCAACTTCGTCAATTTCGCCGCAACTTTCTAGTCATGGAATTTCTGACGAAATTTGTTTTGATAAGGCGCGTCACGAAAAACTTTTTCCAGCTGATCTTCGCCCGCAAGCTCATGAAATTATTCGCACTTGGGCGTTTTATACTTTAGCAAAATCGGTTTTGCATCAAAACTCAATCCCGTGGAAAAATTTGATGATTTCAGGTTGGTGCTTGGCGGCGGACAAAACCAAAATGAGTAAATCAAAAGGCAATGTGGTAACGCCAACTTCTTTGATTGAAGAAAAGGGCTCTGATATTGTGCGTTATTGGGCTTCAACTTCGCATCTTGGCGCTGACACCGCTTACGCAGAAGACGTTTTTAAAATTGGTCAAAAACTCACCACTAAACTTTTTAATGCGGCGAAATTTGCTTCAATGAATTTTGAAATCTTAGATCAAAATCTTGACGTAAAAAATGTTACCGAAGCCGCAGATTTATGGATTTTAGCACGCCTACAACAAACCATCAAAACCGCCACTAACGAGTTTGAAAAATTTGAATATGCCAGAGCTCGTGAAGCAATTGAGCAATTTTTCTGGCATGATTTTTGTGATAATTATTTAGAAATCTGCAAAGTGCGTTCTTACGGCTTAGCAGCTGAAAAGCTTGCTGGCGTTGAATTAACAGCTGAAGAAAAAAACCAAGTAATGCAAAAACAACAAAGCGCAATTTTAACTTTGCATGAATGTTTGAATAAAATTTTAAAACTTTTTGCGCCTTTTATTCCGCATATTTGTGATGAAATTTATTCAACAATTTTTGCTGAAGAATTTGCTCAAACCAAATCAATCAACGCGCGCGGCAATTGGCCAAAAGTTAATCAAAAATTATTTAATCAAAATTTAATCGAAGATGGAAAATTGTTGCTCGAAATAATTTTTGAAGTTCGTAAATTTAAATCAGAAAAAAATATTTCGATGAAAACAACTGTTGAAAAGCTTAGAGTTGCAAGAGTTGCGAGTATTGAAAAATTTATCGAAGATTTAGCCAATGTCTGCAATGCTAAAAAAATTGAATTAATTACCGAAGAGAAATTAGTAGAAGTCGTGATCTAGAGTCTGTTTTCAAACAGGCTTTAATCTTGGCAGATTTTTTTAACTAGTTTTTGTACTTGCGGAGCAACAAAATAAGCGGTTGGAAATGCTACAAAAAAAGCATAGATGAATAAATGCATCCAGACAAAAAAGAAATTTTCAATCAAACCACGATTGATTAAAGTCATAAATCCCGACATTACGAAAGCCATAATTAACGCCATGAAGAAAGGGAATAATAGGCGAGGGTTGCGAATTTTGCTCATTATGATGTTGTCTTGAAATTTATTTTAAGGCACTGTCGCGTAACCCTACCTTTTGCTGCAAATTTTGTTGTTGATTCATTTTTTCTCTCCTCATGGATGTCTATATCCACTCTAGTCGCGAAAAA
>JANRKR010000119.1:0-35142 GCA_033763375.1 Rickettsiales bacterium | reverse complement strand
TGCTGAATTTTTGAATTGCGGCAACTGCACCAAAAATTTCTTCATGAGCAATTTGCATGGTTGCATCAACTTTTGTGAGCAAAGTTGGTTGAAAAAATTGTGCACCTAAATCTTTTTCAACCACGCCGCCAATTAAACATTTGGCACCTTTTTTTATGGCATCAGAAAGCAGATTTTCAACTTTTTTAACGGCAGCTTCAGAAATCATCGGACCGATATTTGGCAAGCCTTCAAGACCATTTCCTAATTTTAATTTTTTAATTTCTAATAATAATTTTTCGACAAATTGATCGTGAATTTTGTCTTCAACAAAAATACGATTTACACAAGTGCAAGCTTGTCCGCCATTTCTGAATTTAGCGTGCATTAAGCCAGTAATTGCTTTTTCTAAATTGGCATCAGCAAAAACAATAAAAGGTGCCGAACCGCCAAGTTCAAGCGAAACGCGTTTTAAATCTGCAGCGCATTGTTGATTTAATAATTTTCCCACGCGAGTTGAGCCGGTGAAACTAATTTTGCGCACAGTTTTATTGCGACAAAATTCTTCGCCAATTTTTGTGGCATCTCCGGTAATTACATTAAAAACGCCATCAGGAATTTCCGCCTCAGCTGCTAACGCGGCCAAAGCTGTAGCGGAAAATGGAGTTAATTCTGAAGGTTTTAAAATTACTGAGCAACCCGCAGCCATTGCCGCTGCAGCTTTGCGCGTAATCATTGCTGAAGGAAAATTCCACGGCGTGATTGCGCCAACAACTCCAACTGGTTCGTTGAAAGTAATAATTTTTTGATTTTGTTTGTAAGACGGAATGGTGTCGCCGTAATTTCTTTTGGCTTCTTGGCTAAACCATTCAACAAATTGCGCGCCGTATAAAACTTCGCCGCGCGCCTCGGATAAAGGCTTGCCTTGTTCGGTTGTAAGAATAATTGCCAGATCTTCTTGGTTTTGCAAAATTAATTCATACCAATTTTTTAGAAATTTGGCGCGTTCTTTTCCTGAAAATTTTTTCCATTTTAAGAAAGCAATTTGCGCTTTTTCTATGGCATTTTTTGTGTCGGTTTCATCGCAATTTGGAATCATTCCAATCAAATCCTGATTGGCTGGATTAAATACTGAAATTTTATTTTTTTTATCAAAAAATTTGCCATCAACAAAGTTTTTTTCGGCAAAAAGTTTTTTATTTTTTAGCTGCATAATTTTTCTCTTTAAATTGACAAAATTTTTCGATTTTACATCTAAAACATTCGGGCTTGCGAGCTTTGCAAACATAGCGCCCATGCAGAATCATCCAGTGATGAGCGTGAGTTTGCCATTTAGTAGGAATTTTTTTAAGCAACGAATTTTCAGTTTTTTCTACCGTGGTTTCATGCACAAAACCAATGCGATTAGCGACACGAAAAACATGAGTATCAACCGCAATTGTGTGATGACCAAAAGCACAATTTAAAACTACATTAGCGGTTTTTTGACCAACGCCTGAAAGCGATTTTAAATCGTCAAAATTATTTGGAACTTCAGAATTAAATTTTTTTATTAAGTCTTGAGAAAGCTTGATAATATTGGCGGCTTTGCTGTTAAAAAGTCCGATAGTTTTGATGTATTTTTTTAAATTTTTCTCACCCAATTTTAACATTTTTTCAGGGCTGTCGGCAATTGCGAAAAGTTTTTTAGTAGCTTTATTCACACCAATATCAGTGCTTTGCGCCGACAAAACAACTGCAACCAAAAGCGTGTAATTATTAGTAAAAATTAATTCAGTTTTAGGCTGCGGATTTGCTTTTTGCCAAATTGTAAAAATTTGATTGATGAGTTTTTTTTCCATTTTTTTTAATTTTAGTTTTACAATTTAGTTTCATGATTTTAGCTTGCGCCCAGTCATGCGGCAAAGCTCTTCAAACTCAACTACTTCAAAATATTTTTTCATGAATTTTCAAGACATAAAAGCGCAAAGCAAGATCCATTTTATCGGACTTGGCGGCATTGGTATGAGCGCTTTAGCATTTATTTTGCGTGAATTTAAAATTCCAGTTCAAGGCTCAGATTTATCAGAAAATTATTTAACGCAAAAGCTGCGCGACAAAGGCGTTACTTATTTTGTGGGTCATAAGGCTGAAAATATTTCTGCTGATGTTTCTTTGATTGTAGAAACTTCAATTATCAAAAATGAAAATCCTGAAATTTCTGAGGCAAAAAAAAGAAATATTCCCATTATTACTCGGGCTAATCTTTTGGCAATTTTGATGCGCGAATATAAAGGTATTACAATTGCGGGAACTCACGGCAAAACCAGCACCACGGCGATGGTTTCTTTAATGTTGGAAATTGGTAAACTTGATCCAACAATTGTTAATGGCGGTGTGATTCATTATTTTGGCAGTAATTCTAAAGTTGGCAAAGGCGAATATTTAGTTGCGGAATCTGATGAATCTGACGCCAGCTTTGTTGACTTGCCAAGTTTTATTGGCGCCGTTACCAATATCGAACCAGAACATCTTGAATTTAGCGGTTACGCTGGCAGCTTTGAAAAACAAAAAACTTATTTTGAAAGATATATCAAACAGATTCCTGAAAATGGAATTTGTGTGCTTTGTGTCGACAGTATTGAGGTTGAAAAAATCTATCAAAAACTAAAAGCCAATAAGAAAAATCTATTAACCTATTCTGCTAAAAAAGAAGCAGATATTATGGCTAAAAATATCGTCATGAATGTTACTGGAATTAGCTTTGATGTTGAATTTAAATCAGGTCGAGAAATTAAAAATATTCACATGCCAGTTTATGGCGTTCACAATGCCAGCAACGCTTTAGTAGCAGTTGCAATTGGTGATTTTCTTGGTTTTGATGATGCAACAATTAAAAAAGCTTTAGAAAGTTTTAGTGGCGTTAAACGTCGTTTTACTAAAGTTGGCGAATATCAAGGTGCATCAATTATTGATGATTATGGTCATCATCCAACCGAAATTTCAACCACGCTTAAAGCAGCGCGACAATTGGCGGGAAAACATAAAGTAATCTGCGTTTTTCAACCACATAAATATTCACGTGTTCATGATTTATTTAATGAATTTTGCGGCGCTTTTTCTGATGCTAACTGCGTAATTGTTTGCGATATTTATTCAGCAGGACAAGCTGCGATTAAAGGCGCTTCACAAGATGACTTAATTGAAGGAATCAAAAAAGCTGGTCACAAAAATGTTATAAAATTAAATAGCGAAAAAGATTTAGCAGCGCTTATCAAGCCACAAATTTCAGCTGGCGATATCGTGTTTTTTACTGGTGCTGGAACTGTCACCTATTGGGCAGCGGCTTTAGAACAACAATTAAAAAATTCTTAATTTGACAAGCGAAATTACGCAAAAAATTATCATAAAAAACTTCGACAGACTTGATGAAATTTTACAATCTTATCCAATTATTCGTCAAAGATATAAAAATCTAAGCGCAGAAAATTTTGCCGCGCAAGTTAAACAAATGATTGAGCTTGATAATTTTAAAATGGTTGGCGCTTTTTTAGATGACAAAATTATTGGCGTTGCTGGCTATTCAATCTCGCATATGCTTTATTGCGGACGTTATTTGCAAATTTCTAGTTTTATTGTTGATGAGAAAAGTCGTGGACTTGGAGTTGGAAAAAAAATTCTCTCAGAAGTTGAAAAAATTGCTAAAGAATTGGCTTGCGAAAAATTGGTTTTAGAATCTTACAGCGAAAACAAAAAATCCCACGCTCTTTATTTTCGCGAAAATTTTTACATTCGCGGGTTTCACTTTATGAAAGATTTATAGCAAATATATAATCTCAAAATTATGCATTCCGCAATAGAAAGAACGCCAAAGCATGAGTTAATCGTTGGAATATACGAACCTTATCGCAGAAATAATTTTGGAAAACTTGTCGATATATTTTATGAAAGAGAAGATATAGCTTTAGATGAACTACTAAGAATAGCCTGTAGAGATGCTAATCCATCTCTTGATCAAGAGATTAATCGTAATCGTATTAATGCAATTAAAAATCTTTTAAAAAAAGGTGCTAATCCGGCAGCCATTGATGATGAAGGTTGTAACGCTTTGATGTTACTTTTTGAATATGCCCCTAATTTTAGATCGCATGAATCTATTACTGACAAAATTTATTTGGCTTCTGAAGGACGATTTCAAGATGAAGTTAAAGGAGAATATGTTAATTGGTTATATTTTAATGAAAGACGAATTTACGAAGATTCAGAACAAGAGGAATTTGAAAGAATTTCAAATGATCCCAATTTCAGCGGCAGCGTTAGAAGAAAATTTAAACCAGATGAAAATGAATTAAAACAATATGAAGAAAAATTGAATAGGAAAATATCAGATTATAAACTTGAAATTGCTCGTGAAATAATACCACTTCTGCTTGAAAAAGTTGATCTTAATACAAGAAATAAAAGTGATAAAACTGCTTTGATTATTGCAGATGAAGCTAAAGATGAAATATTTAAACAAGTTCTGTTAGAAAAAGGTGCTAATGATTTTGATCTAAAAAGGCAAAAACCGGAATATAAATATTTGATTGATCAAGAAGATTATAAAAATATTTGCTGTCAGAAAGCCGGAAACAAATGGACGCCTTTTATTAAAGCTATTTGGCAAAGCGTAAAAAACAAAAAATCAGAGCCACTTGAATTGCCTTTCGCAAAATTAAATTCTGATAATTCAATTTCATTTTTTGTTTCAACTGTAGCTGATCAAAAATTGAGTGGTTCTTTCGATGATCACAGCGAAAATTTTAGAAATGCTATAACACAAGATTTTATTGTTGAGCAGTTAAATTTTCACGCCAAAGAGTTTGGTTTTACAACATTAGAAGATCGACCTTTATTAGAAACTTTGCCAGTTCAATTTAATGAAGACATGATTGAATATCGCATTAATCTTTCGCCACAAAATTTTGACTCAATTCTTAAACTTAATCCATTTTACACAGGTTATCGCAATGAAGGATCTATTTTAAAGCTTAATAGAGAATTTTCTGTACAAGAAGGCTGGATAAGGCTTTTTCCAGTTTTTAAAATTAATGCAGAAGATTTTTTAATTCAGGCTGCTGGCTGCCAATTATACGAAATGCCAACTTTGCAATTGATGCATTTATTGCCAAATTACGAAAATGAAATTTTACCCAAACATCAAGCTCAAGGTTTTTATTTTCATTGGGTGCCAAAAGAAGTTGAGGAAGCATTGTTGTTGAATAGATCAAACATCAGCAATATTATAACAAAAATTTTTTCTGATAATGGATTGGTTATTGATGGCGGTAAAACACTTGGCGAAAATCCACAAAATATTAAAATAGCTGATTCTTCAAAAATAAATTCATTAAGGATTGTTAAAATTGATCAAGATGCGCAAGATTTTTATTTGATGTATGGCAATAATTCTGCGGAAGAATTAAGAAATTGTTTAGCGCTTGAAGTTGAAACTTTAAGTTTTTTGCAAGCGATAGATAAATATTATGATGGTCTGAAAGCAAGCGAATATCTGCCTCAAGAACAAATAGATTACGCTAAAAAAAATATTCAATCTATGATTGAAACTGAGACCAAGAAAAAATCTATGAAAAATATTTCTGGTTCAGATTTAGAAAGTGCAATTAATTCTTCACATAATCCGCCAAAAGATACAACAAAAGTTAACGCAATCAGTCATCTAAAAAGCTTAGCAAGAAATTTAATTAAGCTATAGAAGAAAATAAATTCAAAAATTTATCAGCGGATTTTTGAAATATCTTTTATTGCTTTGATTGCAAAGCCAAGTCCGCCATCATAAAAAGCACTTTCATTATCAACTTTTCCCATTGCTTCTGAAATTGGAATTAAAGCAGGACAATGATGGTTGATCTCGCCAAGCATTACTGAATTTCCATCACCAACTAAAATAAAGTCAGCACCAAGTTCGACAACATTTTTATATTTTTGGCGCAGCTGTAAATTTAAAACTTCAATAATCATTTTACTTTGCTTGAGCAAAGTATTTTTTTCAGCGGCAGACAAAATAGAAATCGGCTTAGAAACTGCTTTACCAGCGCTGTAGCAAGTAGTAAAATCGTCAGAAGTCTCTTCATAAAAACTGCTTCTAAAAGTATAGCCCAAACAATAAAAATCACCTTGGTCATTTTTTAAAAAATTAGCGCGAATATCGCCGGATTTGATTCCTTCCAAAAAAGGCTGCACCAAAATTTCTTCATTATATAATTCTTTGGCAGTTTTTAAAATTGTGGTTTCATTGATTTGATTAACCAACTTTTCTGCAATAATTTTCTGATCTTTGATGCGTTGAATATAGCATAAAATTGTCACAATTTTTTTTATTTCGTCAGTTTTTAACTTATTTTTTATTTTATAAATCTGAGCATTTAAAAGAGTTGAAATTTTTTGCGATTTTAACTTTTCTAAATCAAAGCCAGAATCTGTAAATTCAAGGGCAAAAACCCCTAAAGATTGGGCTGAATTTTTTGGCTTTATAACAATTTTTTTATTTTTTTTCTTACCAAAAATACTATGATATTTTTTTGTCATGGCATTTATTGCTAATGAAAAATCTTCATCATCAAGCCTGAATTGCGATGTTGGAGTGGCAATTGATTTTTTTAAAATATGATTAATTTCTTGTGGAATTTCTTTATCATGAAGATCAATTGGGCAATTAAAAATAAATTTGGGAAAAAGTTTTTTTAATTGTTGTAAAACTAAATTGATATTTTCTTTGCCAAGTGGCGGAAATGGTGCTTTCATCGGCTCAAGACGCTGAATAATAAAATCAACTTCGCTTAAAGGTAAAAATAAATTTACCAAGCAATTTTTTTGTAAAAAGTCGCCAACTTTTTCATCTTTCAAAGTGATTAATTTCTCATAGTTTTTGTCGACACCAAGATTGACAATTTCAAGATTCTTTTGCCGAAATTTCGTTGCTAATTTTGCCGCATCTTTTTTATCAAGATGAAAAACCGCAACCGATTCTGAAATATTATTTGAAATGATTTTGCCATTTTCAGGTAAATTATGAATATAAACTTCATCACTTAAATTGGCGCAAGCCAAAATATAGGCTAAAGTGGTATTCTTACCCAAAACCATTTCAGTGAAAGGTTCGTTAATAATTACCAAAGTTTTTTTCATATTAATTTTAATTAAAAATACCCGTATGTACCTTTAACATACGGGCGGGGTTCCCCACAAGCGTGGGGCGCGGCTCGCGGCTGCGTTGCCGTATCCCAAAGGGATAAAGGCTAAAAAAATTATTTAAAAAAGTATTTTCTTAAAATTTTTTTTAAAACTTAAAAGACAAAATTTTACTTTTCATTTTTAAAATCATCTCATAGTTTCGCAGCGAAGCCTTCCTCAAAATTCAATTTAACAGCTAAAATGTCTTTTTTGACAAAACTCAAAATAAAATTCACTTGCGAGAAAATTGGCGTTGATGAATTCGGCAATGAATATTTTCAACGCAATGATGGTAAAAGATTTATAATTTATAAAGGCATTGCTGAAGCTTCGAAAATTCCTGCTTCTTGGCATGGTTGGATTCATTATAATCAAAATCAGCCACCAATTAACATCAGAGTTAATCATTATTCCTGGCAAAAAATTCATCTGCCAAATTTAACTGGCACAAAAAATTCTTACGCACCAAAAGGTCATCTTGCTTGCGGTGGAATTAGAGAAAAAGTCAGCTCTGATTACCAAGCTTGGCATCCTGATGATGTCTAAAAAACCAAAATTAAATCAACTTTCAAAATATGAATAAAAATAATAACTACTTCGAAATTATTGTTGGAACTTTCGTTCTTTTCTCAGCGATTTTCTTTTTCTTTAACTCTTTCAAAAATTCTAAAGTTAGCGCAACTAAAGGTTATTATTTGATTGCTAAATTTGATAATACTGATGGTTTGGCTCCTGGCAGCGATATTAAAATTTCTGGCGTAAAAATTGGCACAGTTACAGAACAATTTCTCGATCAAAAAACTTATCGCGCCACACTAAAATTGGCTATTAATGATCAAGTAAAGTTAGCGGCTGATTCTTCTGCCAAAATTGCTTCTGAAGGACTTTTGGGTTCAAAATATTTATCAATTGAGCCTGGCGCTGAAGAGGAAATTTTAAAAGAAGGTGAAGAAATTAAATTCACTCAATCTTCAGTAAATTTGGAAGATTTATTAGGAAAATTTATTTTTAGTTCAAACTCTGATAAAAAAAATGAAAAAAAATAACTTCACATTTTTTTTAACTCTATTTTTTACACTGATTTTTATTTTTGAAAAATCACCAAACATTGCTGCACAAGAATCTAAAACAGCTGAAGAAAATATAGCTTTAGAAAATAACTCGGTAATTGATCTTGATCTTTCAAGATTTAATAACGTTGCAGTAATTCAGGTTCTAAACAAAATAACTGCCAAATCTTCTTTGCTAGAAATTAAAATTAGTAACTCTATAAAATTTGGTAAACTAATAATTACTGCTCATAAATGTTGGCAATCTTCACTTGATCAAAAGCCAGAAAGTAAAATTTTATTGGAAATCTTTGACATTGACGATGAAAATTCCGACAAAAATAACGCTAAAAAACCTATTTTTTTTGGTTGGATGTTTTCTTCCAGCCCTTCAATTTCTTCACTTGAACATCCAATTTACGACGTAACTGCAATTAGTTGTAAAAATAAATAATTTTAAAATGATCAAAATTGCTCCTTCAATTCTTTCGGCAGATTTTTCTAAACTTGGTGAAGAAATTATTAATATCGAAAAAGCCGGTGCTGATTATATTCATATTGATGTCATGGATGGAAGTTTTGTGCCCAATATTACAATTGGTAATGAAGTTATAAAATCTTTGCGTCCAATTTCTAAAAAACCTTTCGATGTTCATTTGATGATTAAAAATCCTGATAATCATATTGAAGCTTTTGCCAAAGCTGGCTGCGATATTATTACTATTCACGCTGAAGCTTCAATTCACTTGGATCGTAGCCTAGCTTTGATAAAATCTTTTGGTAAAAAAGCTGGCATTTCAATTGTACCTTCAACTCACGAAGATGTTTTAGATTATATTCTTGATAAAACTGATTTAATCTTGGTAATGACTGTAAATCCTGGCTTTGGCGGGCAAAAATTTTTAGAATCACAATTAAAAAAAATCAGTAACATTGCCAATAAAATAAAAAATTCCGGTAAAAAAATTGAACTAGAAGTTGATGGCGGCATTAATGAAGAAACCGCTAAATCAGCTATTAAAGCTGGTGCCGATGTTCTGGTTTCTGGCTCTTATATTTTTGGCTCAAACAATTACGCTAAGTCAATTTTAAATCTACGCTCTTAAACAAATGAAATATGTAGTTTATGGACTTGGAATTTCTGGCATTTCGATTGCCAAATTTCTGGCGCAAAAAAATTTTGAAGTTATCGCAACTGACGATAACGAACAAAATTTACTAAAAGCAAAATCGCTTTATCAAAATTATAATATTAAATTTCTTCAATTTGATGAAATAGAATTTGATCGCGAAACCATAATTAGCTTAACTCCCGGAATTGCTCTTCATTTTCCAAAGCCACATAAAATTCTTGAAGCTATCACCAAAAATAAAGCGCAGCTTGCTTGCGATATGGAAATTTTTTATCGCTTAAATCAGAAAAATAATTTTATTGCGATTACCGGAACTAACGGCAAATCAACCACCACCGCTTTAACTGGTTTTATTTTTAAAGAACTAAAAATTGCCAGCGAGATTGGCGGAAATATTGGTGTTCCTTGTTTTGATTTGCCGCAAAATCAGCAGAATTTTTCTTATATTTTTGAAGCTTCATCTTATCAACTTGATTTACTTTCTGATACTCATTTTAAAATTGCTGCACTTTTAAATATAACGCCTGATCACATTGATCATCATGGCTCGATGCAAAATTATATTGCCGCAAAAAAAAGAATTTTTCGCAATCAAACAAAATCTGATTTCGCCTTAATTGATGTTGATAATGAAAATTCCAGACAAGTTTATAATGAATTAAGTAATGATAAAAATTTTCAGGCAAATTTAATTCCCATTTCTACCACAAAAATTTATGAAAACGGAGTTGCTCTTTTTGATGGAATTTTAACCAATAAAATTGACGGCGTTAATTATAAACTAAATCTACAATCGCCTTATTTGCACGGTCAACATAACGATCAAAACATGGCTTTTGCTTTTGCCATCAGTTACTGTCATGCATTACAAAATAATTTAAAATTTGATCAGTACAAAATAATTGATGCCATAAAAAAATTTAAAGGTTTGCCTCATCGTATGCAATTACTTGGCGAAATTGCCGGAATTAAATTCATTAATGACAGCAAAGCTACTAATGCTGAATCTACAGTTCACGCATTAAAAGCTTATGATAATATTTTTTGGATTTTAGGCGGAAGAGCAAAAGAAGGCGGAATATCAAGTCTTGAGCCTTATTTTAAAAAAATAATTAAAGCTTATTTAATCGGCGAAGCCACAGAAGAATTTGCAACAGTTTTAGAAAAAAATTCAGTTAATTTTGTAAAATGCGGTGATTTAAAAAATGCTATCGCACAATCTTTTTTGGATGCAAAAATATATAGCGCAAAAGAAAAGAATATTTTACTTTCGCCAGCTTGTGCGTCACTTGATCAATGGAAAAACTTCGAAGAAAGAGGCGACTTTTTCTACAAAACTTTTAATGAAATACAAAATTCCTAAATTCAGTAAGAAAAATGCCTCAATTGCAGTAAAATGCTTAATAGCTTTTGTTGTTCTTATTTTAGGAATTATGCTGGCTCAAACTTTTAAACCGCAATCGCTAAATGCGGCCTTAGCATCTTGTACAACTTATTCCGGAACTAAGACGCCCGGCGCAACTTGTGTCTATCCTAGCTGTGCAAAAACTACCAGCCCAGTTGCTTGTAATGTTTCAAATACTGGAATAGTGTCAAACCCTACAACATGCAATTGTTTGCCTAATTGTTCACAAATCGCAGGAGCTGCCGAAGCCGGAGTTAACTGTTATTATTTGGATTTACCAATTTGCACCGCAAAATCTAATTCTGTTTCGATTACAGATTCTGGGCTAAATCCCGATCCAAGAGTTAATTGCGCCGATTTAATTGATTTACCTTTATGTAATCACTTGACCATTTCAAGCCAATCGAATCTTAAAAATTGCGTAAATGAATGCAGCCCTACTCTTAATCTTCTAGCAACTGATCATAATAAATCTTGTATTAGGTTTTGCGATAACATGCCTACTGGCTTAACCGCAAATCCAAGTGTAAATTGCGTTGTCAGAAAGTGTCACCAGTTAAATGTTGGAACTTTACCAACTGCTATAAATTGTAGCCTTGCCAAATGTCGTTTACTTGTTCCTGACGAACTTGGAGAAAGTAGGTTACAAAATGAAAGCGATACTAACTTTGCCAAATATTGCGATGGAGCGCCCGACTTAGATTCTAGCGGAGTTGACAGAAATAAATGTTATAATTTTAGCGCTGCTCAACTACCCTACACCAGATATCGTGTAAATAATACCATGTGTCAAATACATAATTGTAAGCCACAATGTAGCTTGCCAGATGACACACTTAATATTTCAAACAAAGGAACTGACTACACTAACCTTTACATAACTTACATTAATATTGGTCAACCTTTAACCGATATTTCAATTTGCAATCCTGTTGCTTGCAGACCAGTCATATATACTCCATATCCCTGCTCTCACGATTCTTCTGATATTGCTAATCCAAATTCACTAACTGTTAGAAATACTAATTGTGATTCTAGCGGAAGTGGTAGCGTTTGTGCCACCACAAGCTGCGTTAGCGGTCAGCCTTGTTTAAAGAATTTAGGCTATTGTTATCAAACTGTTGATTGTAATTTAAGCGCTAATGCTACTCGCAGTGAATGCAGCGCAACTATTTCAGATAGCTCTGACGATACTGATGATACCCAATCTTATTTTTATCGCCCAGTTCCCCAAAATAAAGCTTATACCGACAATAATCCAAATCCATCTTCTGGTCCAAACTCCACTAATAATTGGGGCTATCGAATATCTTCAATGTGCTATTCTGATTTAGATAATCAAAGCGATAACAGTTCGGATGATCATAGATGGGGATTTACTCCTCGAGTAACCATTCCTGGTCTTTTCAGTTTTTCTTTAGGATATTTTCATTCAACATTAGGACCGTCGGATGCAACCAGATCGCCAAAAACTTGCGACGTTCCCAGATCTGGTTCTCGTATGCCAGGATATGCTTATTTGTGTGGCAATAGAGGTAATCTCTATAACGCAGTTAGCGATAAAACCGCCTATTTTAAAGGCTATATAGATACTAATCATCTTGATGCTAACAATGATTCAATTTCAAGAATTAATATTTGCCTAAGATTTAAAAATGGTATGAGACCAGATGATATAACGATGCCTGATTCAGAAACATGCGGCTCAAGAGAATGTGCCGTGTCATGCGCTTTTGGTCGATGTCAATATCAGCAATGTGGATTTGATGTATGTAAAAGTGTTGCTGTTCAATATTCTAGTTCAAAATTATGTTCTTTAGAAGATAGCGACATGTTCACTGATAACAATGATGAAAGATCTTGTGTTGCGATAATTGACGGTAACTTAAGAATTAGACTAGTTCAATACGGTCATAATGTTTGCGCTTTTTTAGACAGCAAAGGTCAGTTTGCTTATAATAATATGTTTTTTAATGGTAACGAAAAACTAGAAAGTGGCACTGATTGCGTTTCTGGAACTTATAGCTCAGGAAATTGTCAAGGATCAAAAAATAGCAATGATGATTCTGGTTTGGCAGATAGATGGCGTACGATTTTAAAAATTCCTTACATTAAAGGAAATACAACAAAAGTTATAGATGGCGTTAGTGTTAGCGGTTATTACGACAAATCAGGAAATTTTTTTAAAGCTCAAGAATGTGCAAAAGTCCCGCTAGATGCTCCGCCTCCAGATCTTTACAATCTTAACACCAAAGAAACCGCCTTAAAACTATTTACGCCACCATTGTCAATCAGAAGTGTAAATAATAGAAAAGGCGGCACTATTTCTGTAGCAGCTAATCCAGCTGAAACTGCAACTGATTTTTTAATGCCAGAAGTTGTTGTTGGTTACGGCACAACAACAAAAACTCTTGGAATGGGAACTGGCTTTACCGGCTACGAAGTTAATAAAGATCCTGCTAGCTATGCTTTTGATCCACGACCAATATCAACAACTGTTGGCGATATTGTTTATTCAGAAAATATTTTGATAAAAAAAGAAATTAATTCAGCAAGTAATCAACCTCTTATTTGCCTTTACCGCAGAGTTTCAAACAATGGTGGTTTTTTTGATGTAAAAGTAGGATGCGCCAATAGAACATTGCCTGAAATTAATAATGGTCAATCATCTGATCCAAGCAGTCCAAATATTTTAGGCGTCAGAAAAATATCAGTTACTAGCGTAACAACCAATGCCAATGTTTTAAATGCCAATGGTATTTATAATAGTTCTAGCTTGATCTTAAAATATTGTTCCGACGCAGCTTGCAGTAATACCAAATCTTCAGTCTTTACACCAACTGATTCTACAACTTCTGTATGTCTTGGCAGCTCTGCTGATGATATGGAAAAATATATTGTATGTGCCAAACGCGAAGAATGTAGTATGCTTTATAAAGAGTGTATGGAAAATGAGATTAGAATCCAAAATAATGGTCTAGATTCATCTTTAAATACTATGCGCACTAACTGCCAAAATCTTGTCAAATCTTGTAATGCTAAAAAAGGAATTCTTTCAAACTTAAGTTCTTCTTTAGTTGATCAGGTATTTCTTTCTACAGCAGCCGATCCAAACGCTTATGGTTGGTTTAACGAGATTTGTATAGTTTCTGGCTTTGAAACTAAGCTAAAAAAAGTTTATCAAATTAATACAACAAGTGGAGTCATGGGAAAATGCCTTCTTGTTTCTGGATCGCCATTAAATTGTAATGGTGGAAACGGCAATCCTAATGCATCTCCAAGCGGATGTAATTGTGTAGACGCTTCATCAGGAACTCCAATCAGCGGCTATAATATTAGAACTCAAACTCCAAGAGAAGCTGGTCTTTGTATCGACATTCCTTTACCAAAAATTTGTCCGTCTTTGAATTATCAAGGAGACAATTTTAACGCAACCTCGCTTGATAAAACTTCTTATGGCGCCAATTATTCTGACATAACCAATGTTAACCCTTATCATCGTGACAGAAAAAATACAAACGTTCCCTATGCTGGAACTCTTGGCGGTGGTCATGGCGAGTTTCCAACTTCAGTAGTTGGAATGGTTAATGTTTCAGGAGTTTGTAATGGTTTTTGGAAAACTTATTCTTCTGGCGGATCTTCAATTACTCCGAAGATGAATTGTAACGATAACTCTACTAGCTTAAATTCAGGAAATTGGAGCGGTTTGCTTACAACTAATTCTCAATCTTGCATTCGCTATTCTTGTCCAGCAATTGTAAGTGGCAGCACCAACAATATTGACTCCAGCCCGGATGGAACCTATGCAAATAATAACTATTATCTGGTTAACGAAACTTCAGATAGTCTCAATGAAACCACTGCCGCCAGTGGCGATATTTTTGGTATTACTTATGCTGATCCAACTTATGGTACCAGAGGTCTTGCCAATGGTTATGCTATTTGGCCACAATACACTAAAGGTTCGATTATTTCTTCACCAGATCAATCAGATTTTCTTGAAGCAATTTTTGCTACAAATTGTCTAAGTGGATTTCAAATAAACGGCACCTTGCCTTACCGTAATTGTAATCAGCTTGGTAGTTGGAAAAATTCAATTACTAATATTTGTCAACGCAAAACCTGCCCAGCAATTAACCCTCCATACAATCCTGCTAATTCTAGTGATTGGAATCAATGGTCAAACTCAGGTGGCGCAACTTTTGGTGTAAAAGTCTTTCTTAAAAATGATTCTGCTAATGGTAATTATCTTGGGGCGCCAGTTTTGACCAGCGGCGTTGCTGAAACTCATCTAACTCCAGCATCACGTAGCACTTCAGCAATAACTCCAGGATCAACCAGAAAAGGCTATTGCAATACTCGTTTAGGATTTTTTCAAGGTAGCGGCTCTAATCAACCTGAAGCTGATTGCAGATCAGATGGAACCTGGAGTCCGGTTAGAAATCAGTGCGTAACTTCTTGTAATGCCATAACTTCACCTGGCGGTAACGATGGTAATGCAACTTGGAATGCAGTAACTAATGTTCCAATCGGAAGTTCAGTTGTGGTAAGTGGAACTTGCATCAGCGGTTATTCGCCTTATCCTTACTCAGCTTTAAAAAATAATACTGGAACCGCAATATCACCAGTGCCAAACTTTAATAATGCTCCTGAATTATCACCAACCAGATCTTGTCAATCAACGGTTGTTTCTGGTAGTGTTGCCAGCGTTTGGAGCGCAACCTCTTCTACTTGTGTCAATACTTGTCCAGGCTCTGATATTGATTCAAGAATTGGAGTTGGAATAACTCAACATTCTACGGCGAGTTATGGCACAATCACTATTAATTGGCCTTCAACGGCAAGTGGTCAAACTGTTATAAAAACCGTTGGCTATAAAAGTGATGGCACGCTTATTGGCAGCAATAACGTTACTACTCAAACCGCCTCCGATTACAGCGTTGCTGGCAGAAATAATGGTTATTTTATAGTTACCAGATCATGCAACTCTGATTACAAATGGAGCGATCCTGTAATTCAGTGCCCTACCAATGCTGGCGTTATTAATAATTCAATTATTGGTAATGCAGTTGGATCAAGTCCAAGTAACGCAACTTTGTTGGCATCTTTTATCTCTGCTAATAACAATGTAAATTCTAGCTCATGCTCTTCTGGTTATTCTAGTAGCTCTTTACCGGCTTACAAATGTCAGGCAACTTCAGGAAATAGCAATATTGATCAATATTATTATGCAAAAGTAAGCGGAAATGACTGCATCCAAGTAAGATGTACCGTAACCAACAGCGCTAATTATGGTAGCGGCTCATATTATAATGGAGCAACCACTTCAGTAATTGCCGGAACTACAACAACCGCATCAACAATAAATTTATCTTGCAAATCTAATTTTGGTCACGCCTTGGTTAGCGGATCAGGAAGCGATAATACTTGTGGTCGAACTACTTCGGATAGAACTTCGGCAGGACCATCGATGAAATGTATATTAGATAGCAGTGGCACAACTGCCAGTTTAGTTGTTAGTAACGATTGTGCAGCTTGCAGAGGCTGTAATTCTTCATCACCGGTTGGTTCTGGAGCAACATCAACTGTTGAAGCTCACAACAGCTGTAATGACTACTCAGATCAATTTCAAAATGTACTTAACGAATGTAAATTATATAATACCTCGCCTTTGAATCTTTCTCATAACCAAGATGGCTACATTGCTCATTTCAAGGAAAGAAAATGTAAGGTAAATAGCAAGTGTAGAGACAGAAATACTTGTGCTCAAATAATTATAAAATGTGTTGATGGAGCTTTTAATTTTTCTTCATCAACTTGGAACGATAGTTGCTCTCCATTTAACGAGTGTGCCAGAAGCTCTCAAAGTTGTGGTGGATAATTTTTAAATAATTAATTAATTGAAGCTATGATCTCAATTATCATGGGAAGTAAGTCAGACTTTATCACCATGCAACATGCTGCCAAAATTCTAAAAGATTTTGCTATTGATTTTGAAACTAAAATTATCTCGGCGCATCGCACGCCAAAAAGGCTTTATGAATTTTGCGAATCAGCAAAAAAAAATGGCATAAAGATAATTATTGCTGGTGCTGGTGGTGCAGCACATTTACCAGGAATGACTGCAGCAATCACTGATTTACCAGTTCTTGGCGTACCAGTTGAAAGTAAAACTTTAAAAGGTTTAGACTCACTTTTATCAATTGCACAAATGCCCGCAGGAATTCCGGTTGGTTGTTTAGCAATTGGCGAAGCTGGTGCTAAAAATGCTGCATTTTTAGCAATTTCTATTTTAGCTTTAAGTGATAAAAAAATTGCCAAAAAGCTGGAAAAATTTCGCCATAAGCAAACTAAATCAATAGCAATCAATCCTTAAAATCTTTCAAAAAAAGTTGTTTAGAAAATATGCCAAAAATATTTGAAGACACTAAACTCAGTAGAAATTTGATTAAGTTTATTCGTAAATTTTTTGCCGGATTTATTTCAGTAATTCCTTTTACCAAAACCAAACTTAATGGTTACACATTTTCTCGTCCAGTTACAGCGCTTGATCAGGATTGGTTGGATATTGGCAATGATATCGAAATAGCAAAACAAAATTTCAAAAAATAACATGCAAAATAATAGAAGTCGTCACAGAAAACCCGAATATTCGCGCGATAAAAATTTACATAAAGCCGAGACAATTGAAAACATTCTTCCTAATTCAGAAATTTTAGCAAAATTCGAAGATGCCGTTCCTGGATCTGTAGAACAGCTGATTGAAATGGCGCAGAAGGAACAAAAACATCGCCACAATTGGCAAGATCAATATCTCAAATCTCACAATTTCAACACGCGCTTTGGTCAAATCTGCGGCTTGTTTTATAATATCGCATTGCTTGGTTTAATTTTTAAGTTAATTGATCTTGATGAAAAAGAATTGGCATTAAAATTATTTTTTATTAATGCCGCAGTGATAAGTTTCGTGGTTATCTTTACTACTTTTGAGCGCAAAGTTTTTTCTAGAAGGCCAAGAAAAAACAGAATCAGAGAAGATAATCGTAAAAGAAATTTTGATAAAAAAAGATCTTATTAGGAAGCTATCTAATTTTTAGGTAAAAAATTTAAGATAAGATATTTCAAGTTATTGTAAGCAGGGATTAATCACAACGTCCCAATTTCCAAAGGCACCGCATCTTTTGGTTGGCTTGCTAACTCCACTTGTATACCCAACCGGACAAGAAGTTGTAGAAACTGCTATTTGATCATACCAAGAAAGCGGCCAGGTTATTGTGGTACCATACAAATTTTCAGTTGTAAGCTGACAAGGAATAACTGACAAAGCATCAAAGTCAGAAACAAAACTATTCCTGTTCTTGTAAAAAACCGTATCATCAAAAACATCGCTGCCAGCTGAAGATGCATATAAAGTATTTGTATAAGAAGTATCATCGCTGATTGAAGATGGTGTATTACTTAATTCCTGAGCATCAGTTGAAAGAGTATTACGCGAAGCTGAATCATAACCATAAGCGCCAGATTTATTACCACCCAAACTAATAATCGCAAAAATTGCCGAACTTTCAACAGCAATAACTGACGATCCTTGCTTTTCATTAATTATTATATTGGCAGTATTCGCAGTGCCGAAATCTGAAGAGGTTCCAGTACTTGCAACTGTATAATTTTTGTCAACCACATATTCAAACTTGCTGCCAAATCCATCTTCGGCCATTTCTAAAGAAAGACCTAAAGTTTTTACAGGCAACATGCCACGCACTAAATTAGTGGAAGTTGAAGATTGAGAAACTCCGCCAGTACTAGCACAAAGAGAAGTTGATGCTGCAGTTCCGTATGTTGAACTTCCTGATTTAGTATCAGTAATTGGTGCCGGACAAGGTAACTTTTTATTGGTAATCATGTAATTACCTAAAGCTTTGTAGATCTCGTTAATGCGATCTTTGGTAACTTTATTTTTAGCATTATTAATAGAATTCACCGAAACCGAAAGCGCTCCAGTAACAAGGATTGAAACAATTATGATTACAATTGAAAGCTCAATTAAACTAAAAGCTTTTTTATGATTTTTTTTGACAAAGTTTCTCAAAATAATCTTATTTAAAAATTGTTAAAAACATTTTGACAAATTGTTTTGCCAACTTAACTTGCGCCGCTCTTTAAAGCCTTGGCGCAAGCCAAGATAAATCAAAGTCTGATTTATTTTTTTATCACTTATACATTTTGGGGATATAGCTCAGTTGGTAGAGCACCTGCTTTGCAAGCAGGGGGTCTGCGGTTCGAACCCGCATATCTCCACCATCTAAATTCTTTTACTACCTAGTTTTTTAAGTAATTTTTACCAAAAATATTATTTAACTAACAACGGTAACATTCTCAGCTTGTAGTCCTTTTTTACCATCAACTACTTCCATAGTAACTTTCTGTCCTTGTTGTAAAGTCTTACGTCCAGTACCATTTATAGAGTTGTAGTGTACAAAAACATCCTTGCCGTTTTCCTGTTCAATAAATCCAAAACCTTTTTCATCATTGAACCATTTAACCTTACCGCTAACTAAATTTGACATTAAAAAATAACCTCAATTGAAATTGATAAACTTGCAATAATAGAATTAACTATTGAAAGCAATCCAGCATTTGCAATGAAGCACACGGTTTTAAACCATTATTCAAGGCAACCAAACAAGAGAAGTGAAAAATCTGGAGATTCGTTTTCTGTTTTATTAATAATTACTTAAAGCGACTTCTTGATATTTAATCACCCTCAAAAAAAGCATTTCCACCAACTAACACAAAAAAATCAAGAATAGCTTGGCGCAAAATCCAAATTGAGTCAAATAAGTTTTTTTTCGAGAAAATTTTAAGAAATAAAATTTTTTAAATCAGAAAAATTTTGTAAGGATCTTGACTTGATATTTGGACAAGTTCTTGAAACCAAAGCAGATAAAACTTTGCCAGAACCGACTTCAATAACTTCTTCAACTCCTTGTGAAGCAAAGAACAACATAGTTTCACGCCATCTAACTGATCCGGTTATTTGTCTGGTTAAAAGATCACGAATTTGATTTGAGTCAGTAACAATATCAGCAGTGACGTTAGCGATAAGTGGCAAAATTGGAGTCTTGATCTCAGCCTGCTTTAAGGCAATTTTCATTTCATCTTGCGCTTCTTGCATCAAGCTTGAATGAAAAGCGCCACTGACCGGCAATAAGATAGCGCGCTTAGCGCCTTTATTTTTAGCAATTTCTAAAGCACGTTCAATTGCAGCTTTTGATCCAGAAATTACAATTTGTCCAACAGAATTATCATTAGCAATTTGACAAACTTCATCAACCAAAGCCGCTTCTTGAACGATTTCTTCAGCGGTCACAATTTCGACACCTAAAATCGCCGCCATAGCACCTTGAGTTTTAGCTGCGCATCTTGCCATTGCTAATCCGCGTATTTGTAAAAGTTTGGCAGTTTCTTCTAAAGTGATAGATTTAGAAGCACAAAGTGCCGAATATTCGCCTAAAGAATGGCCGGCAACAAAAGCAGCAAGATCGGTAATTTTTTTACCAAATTCTTTTTCTAGAATTGTTATCAAAGCGATTGAAACAGCCATCAAAGCTGGCTGAGTATTTTCGGTTTTAGTTAATTCTTCAGCCGGACCTTCAAACATTATTTTCGTAAGTTTTGTGTGCAAAATATCATCGATTTTTTGAAAAATCTCGCGGATATAAGAAAAATTTTCATAAAGATCTTTTCCCATGCCAACCATTTGCGAACCTTGACCAGGAAAAACTAAAGCTGTTTTCATAAATTAAGCAGAATATTTTTTAAGAATTTTTTTAACGTCATCGCAAACTTCATCATTGTTCAAAGCAAAAGCGATATTGGCTTCAAGATAACCCAAAACATTACCGCAATCGAAGCGAACTTCATCAATTTTTTTACAATAAAAAGGAAATTTTGAACACATTGCTTTCATGGCGTCAGTAAGTTGAATTTCGCCACCGGAACCAACTTCGAATTTAGATAAATATTGGAAAATTTCTGGCTGTAAAATGTAACGACCAGTAATTGCTAGATTTGAAGGAGCATCTTGAGATTTGGGTTTTTCAACCATATCAATAATTTTTTCTGCTGTTGAAATTTTAACTATGCCATATTTGTTGCTGTCTTTTATATCAATTTCATCAACAGCAACGATGCTGGAATTTTCTTCTTTACTTTGATAAAGATCGATCATTGCGCTTAGAAAATTTTTTTGACGATGTTGACTTTGCATCATCATTTCATCAGCCAGAATTACTACAAAAGCTTCATCATGAGCGATAAAATTTCGAGCACACCAAATAGCATGACCAAGACCAAGCGGTTTTTGTTGACGCACAAAAGCCATTTGTCCAGCTTCTGGCAACCAGCCCATAACTTTGGATAATTCTTGTGATTTATTTTTTTCATCAAGCCTTGATTCTAGCTCATAAACATGATCAAAGTGATTGTTAATGGTATTTTTATTGCGTCCGGTGACAAAAATAAATTTTTCAATTCCAGCATTACGAGCTTCTTCAAAAGCATATTGAATTATTGGTTTGTTGGCAATTGGCAGCATTTCTTTAGGCATTGATTTAGTTGCCGGTAAAAAGCGCGTTCCCAATCCGCCAACCGGGAAAACTGCTGTTTTTACTTTTCTCATTGTTCAATAATTTTTAATTTACGATAAATTGTTGAGCGTCCAACATCCAGTTGCTTAGCTACTTCAGATAAGTTACCATTATAAATATCAACCAGTCTTTTGATGATTTCTTCTTCAATAATATCAAGAGTTTTGCACTTGCCTTCATCATCAAAAATATCGATCAATTCACTGTTAATATCAGAATTATCTTTGATCGCGGCTTTTGATTTGGTTAAGCTGTTGTTTTCTTTATTTAGTAATTGCGGGAAATGTTCTGGTTTTAGAAAGTCTTCATCGCACAATACCACAGCGCGGAAAATTGAATTTTTAAGCTGACGAATATTGTCTTCCCATTCATAATTACCAAGCAAATATAGAGCGTCGTTACTAATGCCTTTAATTTTTTTATTTTCATTAATACTGAAGTTGCGACAGAAATTTTCCGCTAAAAGCTTGATATCTTCTTCGCCTCTTTCGCGAAGTGAAGGCATAATTATTGGTAAAGATGCAATACGATATCGTAAATCTTCTCGAAATTTCTTCATTTCAACCATTTTCAACAAATCACGATTGGTTGAAGAAATTACTCGCACATTAACTCGTACAACTTGATTAGAGCCAACAGGTTCAAATTCACCTTCTTGTAGAAAGCGCAAAATTTTGACCTGAAGATCCATTTTAAGGGAATCAATTTTTTCAAAAAAAACCGTGCCATTATTAGCTTCACGAATTTTGCCAATATTTTTTATAGTGCCATCAGCCGTTGTTTTGTCTGATCCAAATAGCTCTTCTTCAGCTGTACTTGAGCGAAGCAAGTCGCATTCAACTATTACAAACGGTTTTCCTGATCTCAGGCTTGAACCATGAATAGCGCGGGCTAAAAGCTCTTTTCCGGATCCAGTTGGACCTTCAATCAAAATTGGAATTGAAGAATTAATGGCTTTTTTGGCTAATTTTACGACATTTGAAATTGCCGTGCTTTGACCAATAATATCTGAAAAAGCTACTTGATCTTTACCTTTACGCGCCAAGTGAGAAACCTGATATTTAAGATTTTTTTTCTCAACAGCGTTATTTATCGACGCGGTAACACGAGCAAAAATATCTTTTTCACCTTTTACAATGTAATCAATTGCACCAAGATTAATAGCGCTGATAGCACTCGAAATATCTTTACTAGCAGTTAAAACAATAACTTGTAAATCGCCTTTGATTGGATTTATTTCTTTTAAAACGGTCAAACCATCAAGATCAGGCATTGACAAATCAAGCATCATCACATCAATATCGTGACAAGAAATACCATCAATAATTTTTTTATTCATAAAAAAATCAACAACCTGCATGCCGCTGCTCATCACCAAATAACTGTGACCCATATTACCGATAAATTTGGATAGAACTTTGCACTGCGTTGGCTCGTCATCAACAATTAAAATATTTCTCTTTATCATCTTTAATTAAGGAAGATTTGTTAATATACGTATTTTTGAAAGTTTGGTATCTTCAAGCAGTTTAAGTTTATAACTTTAAAACTAATTAGGTTTTCAAACGGGCTCTAAACTTTGGGTTTATTTCTTTTTTCTTGAAGCAGTTGAATAATTTTTGCAGCAGTTTCTTCAACCGATCTTTTAGTGACGTCAATTACAACACAACCAATTTTAGAAAATAACTTTCTTGATTCGGCAACTTCTATTTTTATTGCTTCAATGTCAATATAGTCAGTTGCATTTTCTTGCCCGATCGAAGCCATTCGACTTTGACGAATTTGCAATAATTTTTCCGGATTAATCATCAAACCGACAACCAAAGGTTTTTTTAAATCGTAAATTGTTTGTGGAATTGTTTCGATATTAACAAAAGGCACATTGGCAGTTTTATAGCCGCGACAAGAAAGATAAACTGAAGTTGGCGATTTGGAAGTGCGCGAAACGCCAATAATTACAATATCAGCATCGTATAAATCCCAGGCAGATTGACCATCATCATGATCCAAAGTATAATTAATTGCTTCAACTCGCGAAAAATATTCTTGATCCAAAATATGTTGGCGACCAATTGCGTGACTAATGTTCATGCCCAGATAATTTGAAAATTCAGTAATAATGCGCGATAAAACCGAAATGCATGGCACTTGTAATTTATAACAATGATTTTTTAGTGATTCGATTAATTCGTCTTGCAAAATTGTATAAAGGACAATTCCCGGATCTTTACTGATTGCTTCCATAACTTTTTCTAGCTGAGTTTTATTGCGAACCAGCGGCCAGATAAAATCATTAGATTCAACATCTTCAAATTGCGATATTACGGCACGAGCAACTGAGCTTAAGGTTTCTCCGGTTGAATCGGAAACTAAATGCAGATTGATTTTTTTATTTTTTTTCAACATTAACGAGTCAAAGCAATGGAAGGAAGATTCATATCTGCATTAACAATTACAGTAACTTTAGTGCCTTGAGGAACTGTAATTGAAGGAGTTGTGTTAAGAGCATTACTAACAATTTGTCCTGCAGTATCAATAATAGTTTTGCTAACATCAGCAATTGCTTGATTAGAAGCACTTCCAGTAGTTGTTGTGGCGCCGTTACTGGTTGTAGTTGAAACATTATTATTATTTTTACCCAAAAGTTTATTGGCAGCAGCTGCAGTACCAACGGTAAGAACGCTGGTTAAAAGCGAGCCAGCTACAATTGCGCCATATTTATTATCGACATTTCCAGGAATTCCGGCTCTGCCAAATTGATCAGAAGCGCTAAATGAAATTGCCAAATCAACTCCATCAGGTCTGATTAAGCGCGTCCAAGAAATATCAACTCTTCCCTGCCCTCTAGCAATTTGGCTGGAATAAGAACCATATAATCGCGAGCCTTTTGGAATCAAAACTTCGTTACCCGATTCACCATAAACATCGCGACTTATAATGCCTCGCACTGAACCAGGAATTTCGGTGTTAATCGCTGTTTCTAAAACTGCAGTTAATAATTTTCCTTGAGTAATTGAGTGAATGCGATCGCCAACATATGTAGTTTTAACCGCCACTTTGCTTCTTTCCAGATTGGCGATACGATTTTCTTTTAAATCAACAATATTTTTATCATAGCCAACGCCCAAAGACGGAGATTCTCCACCGCCGGAAAAAACTATAATTGGCGAGTAGCGCGGATCAATATCTTTTGGTTTTACAGCAACGTTTTGATCAACATTAGCCTGACTTGGTAAAGCTTGTTGATTTTGATTAGGATTATTTGGATTTGGAAGTGAAGGATTTTGATTTGGTGCAGCTGGTGCAAGCGGAATATTTATAGAAGCATCTTGCGGTAAAGCGCTTTCTGGTAAAGAAGGAATTTCAGGAACTGCAGGCTTTTCTAGAAGTTCAACTTCTTCTTTTTTCTTTTCTTTTGGCAGATCAATTTCAAAAGGCGATTTTCCATCTTCATTAGCGGCAACATTTTTTGTTGGCGGCACTACAACTTCTTTAAGTTTTTCTGATACTTTTTCAGGCTCACCTTTTTTAAAAAAAATAAAATACACCACAACCGTAATTACTATCGATAAAAAGGCGATAATAATTATACGATTTTTCTTTGCCGATGCAATTTCAGGACCACCAGATTCTATATCAGAACTTTCTTCGTTGTTCTCAACGCCGTTTTCTTCTGATTCTTTTTGCGGCGATAAAACTTTAGTAAATTTACTTTTCATTGCGAAAATCTGATTAAAAATTTGTTTTCTTAAACCAAGTATTTTTTAGCAAACTATTTTTGCCAATTAAAGATTACAAGATTTTTGCCACAAGTTGGATTACTTATTAGTTAATTATTTTTAGTAAAAAATCTTTTATCGCCATAAAAACTTCTTCACGATTTTCGCCATTTATAATACAATGATTGGAAAAATTTGGTTCAAAAATAATTTTATTTTTGGATTGGATTTTTTCAAAAATAATTGCTGCACTTTTTGGATTAACAATTGGATCTTGTTTCGCCTGAATTATCAAAGCTGGCGCAGTTATTTTATTTAAATTTTGATTACATTCATCCATCAATTTTCCAAGCTCTTCAACACCTTTAAGATAATTTCGATTATAATTAAAATCGGGATTTTCTGGCTTATCATCAACAAATTCAATTTTGCTTTTATTGATGTGCAACTTTTCTAATAGCTCGTTATAAATATTAATTCCAGGAACAAATCTGGCGCGAACATCAACCAACTTTAACGCCGAACTAATTGAAACAATTGCTGGAATATTTTTTTTATGCGCTGCTGACAAAAGCGTTAAAAGACCGCCGGTAGAAAACCCGATCATGATAACTTCTTTTGCGATATTTCTCAGTGCTGCATAACCGCGCTGCAAACTGTTATACCAATCTTGCCAAGAAACTTCTTTAATATTAATTGGCGCAGTTCCATGACCTTTTAAACGCACTGCGTAAGTTTTAAATCCAAGTTCATTGATAAATTTTGCCAATTGAAAAACTTCTTGCGGCGCTGATTTATAGCCGTGACAAAGTAAAATTGCCGTTGATTTATCGCTTTGTTTTTTGGTTTTAGAATCAATAAAAAAAGGTGATCCAACTGTTTTATTTTTAGAAAAATTTTTATCAAAAAAATTGTGATAATCTTTGGCAAAAATTTCTAAATCTTTTTCATAGATTTCATTAAATACTTTTTGTCTTAATTCAGATTCATCAATTTTGCAGTTTCTGGCAACAATTTTTTTTAAGTCATCAAGTAAAAAAAATTCATTAGCAATAACGCTTAGAGTGTTTTCCAGCCTGATTTCGTGAAAATCATATTTTTTATTAAGATTATTTTTATTGATGATGATTTTACCAGGCGAAGATTCACTGATGAGATTTTGTTCTTTTGCCAAAGCAAAAACGCTGTCAAATTCTTGATGTGGTTCATCAATAAAAATCTTAAATAAATTTTCCTCAAAAATACTGTGGTTTAAACGATATTTTCGCTGGTCGATCATTATCGCTGATAAGTAAATAATGCGTTTAAGCCGATCAATTGTTATCTCATTTTCATTAACAAGATACAAAACAGCGCTAAAAATATGGTCAAAATTTATCTGCAAATCGCAGTAAATTTTACTCATAAATTCATTAGTTAAACGATATTTGAAATATTTTAAAATTAGATTATTTTTAGTGTTTTCTTTCAGCAGCGGAACCTTATTAATCAAGCGCTGAACTGGCTTTGTGTAATTAGCAAGATTTATCGCTTTGCCAAAATGCAAATTAATATCAGAATTAAGTAAAAGATTACCTTCAATTTCTAGCTCTTCGGCAATTTGCGTTGGAATTTTTTTGATTAAATGCGCTGCTAATTTTTTTATATTATTATTACCGGGACGAATTGGATAATAGCTGATATTTAAAGGCACAATATAAGTATCAATGTCTTTAAACGAAGTTTGATAAGACAAACCAACTTCGGCTTCGAGCTTGTTTAAAATATTCATGTCGCCTTTGGTAAAAGCTTCAATCATATCCTGACGATAAAGCTGCGATTTTAAAGCCATCACTGAAGAACCTGTGCGCACTGGTCCAACGCGATTTGGAGTATAATTAATAAATTCAGCTTCTTTTTTGATCTCTTTGCTTTTGATCATGCCGCCTTCAGGATAAATCATCCAGTCATATTTGGCGGCAATTAAATCTTTTAAAATAATATTATCGCGCTGCAAATCTTTGGTTGAGATTGTGCCAACTGATGTTAGAAATTTTCCAAGCATACCGTGATAAAGCCCAGAATCCGCCAAACATCTGACTTGACGTCCGGTATGTTTGTAAATTATGTAAGGAACAACAAAAGTTTCAAAACGAGTAAAATGATTGCTGACAAAAAGAATTGGTTGATTGGGTAAATCTTTAATTCCTTCAACAAAAAATCTTGAACCTAAAATTTTTTCTAAAATTTTTAGAGCAATGGCGGCATAACCAAAAGCCCGATTTTCTGCAACCATATTTTAAGAAAATTTTTGAGCTAAAAATTGTTGGTTAATTGTTTGTAATTTTTTTATTGAAGCGGTTTCTTCGCCAATTTTAATTTGATCTTTGATAACTTTTCCTATTTTAAAAACTGCAATATTTTTCTTTTCAGCTTTTTTCTTAAAATCATTAATCAGTGAAGGATCAAGCGCTACAACATAACGCGATTGATCTTCGCCAAAAAATAAATTATTTTCTTCGCAATTATTAAAAGCCCGCAACTCTGCAATATCAATTTCGCAGCCCAATTCACCAAAGCACATTTCAAAAAGAGTAACTAATAATCCGCCATCAGAAATATCATGACAAGCATTGATTTGATTAGCTTCAATTAAGTCACGTATAAATTCGCCATGCTTTTTTTCATCTTCTAAATTTACAATTGGCGGATTTCTTAAATCAGTCACTTTTAAAATTTCTTGCTCAAAAATTGAGCAATTAATATGACCAAAAGTTTTGCCAATAATAAAAATTTCGTCATTCAATCTTTTAAATTTCAGATCACATCTTTTATCTAGATTTTTTAATAAACCAACGCCGCCAATTGCTGGAGTTGGTTGAATTGCTTTGCCATCAGTTTCATTATAAAGTGATACATTGCCAGAAACTACCGGATAATCCAAAGCCACGCAAGCAGCGTTAATGCCTTTAATTGAACGGACAATTTGTCCCATAATTTCAGGTTTTTGCGGATTACCAAAGTTTAAGCAATTAGTGATGGCAAGAGGCTTTGCGCCAACTGCACAAATATTGCGATAAGTTTCTGCAACAGCTTGTTTAGCGCCTTCAAAAGCATCAGCTTCAACATAACGCGGCGTGCAATCAGTGGTAATTGCTAAAGCTTTGTTGGTGCCGTGAATACGAACAATTCCAGCATCGCCACCAGTATAAATTGTGTCATTCATCACTTGCGAATCATATTGCTCAAAAATCCATTTTTTGGAAGCAAGATTTGGCGATTGTAAAAGTGTTATAAGATTATTTAAAAACATTTCAAATTTACTAAATTAATTTTTAGAGCCACAACTTTTTAAAACAACTTCAACACGTCCTTCCCAAAATTCCTGAATTACCACATTAGGCTGATATTTTTTTATGTTCTCCAAATTTACATCACAAGGATATTGATTGGTGTAAAAAGCGTAAGAAAAATGCTGCGAAACAAAGCGAAATAAATCGCCAAAATAAGAATCTTGATAAGCAAAAAGTCGCGGTAAATTTTTATTATCATTGGCAAAAATTGTAACATTGTGAAATTTCTTTTTTTCTTCATCAGTTGGTGAAATTGAATAGATTGTTTCTTTAAATTTTGGCTCAAGTTCGTAATTCAAATTTTTGTTATCAGTTCCCATAATATCAGAAATATCACCACGAATATATTCATTGGCGATATCTTTAAATTTACTGCGCGGATTTGCTACAAAGCGTCGATCTTTTTTGGCAAGCATTTTCATAATTTCAATGTAAGCAGAATGCGATCCACGGCGATTCCAATGCGTGTCAGTTTGCTGATAAACAATTTCTTTTTCCTTAGCTTTTAATAAAATTGGACGCAAATCCAACACCGGAAAATCAGGATATTTTGCTTTCAAAGCATTTAAAAATTTATCAATACGATGTGGCGATGCAGCTTTGATATAATCTGGTAAAAATTCAGGATAAATTGAGGCTTTATCAGCGGCAATAATTAATAAATAATCCATGCCATTATTTTTAACCATTTGCCAATTTTGATAAAAATGTTCGACGCCACGATTGATTAATTCGTCACTAATTGTTGCCTTTCCTTGCGCATCCAGAAGCGAATTGTAATTATCAAAATAAAACCAGTCATTTTTTCCAATCGCAACTCTTGCACTTGGTGATTCATTAAAAATTTTATCCATCATGGCGCTGTGAAGTGCAATTAAACTTTTGCGCAAACCATAATTATCATTGAAAAAATTTTCAAATTCTTGCGGATAGCGAGTTAATTGATACAAAGATTGCGGTAGCTGCGGAGGCGTAATGGCTTTTCTTTTTTCGAATAATTCTTTAACCGGAGAAAAATCAAAAACACTATCCAAAGTTGGCAAAAGAATGATTGCGATAAAAACAACCAATAAAATTTTATTTTGTAATTTAGTTTTTTTCACAATTTAGAATTGAAAATAAATAAACGGATTATGCGTTGAAGCTGAGATGCGAATAATTGCCAATAGTAAAAATACCAATAAAGATAAATCAAAAATTGTTAGAAATATTTTATTTTTACGAATTAATTTTAGTGATAAATTTCTAATCAAAGGTGAAAAGCCAATAATAGCAAAAGCAAAAGACATCCAAACAAAATGCGATCTGATTAATCTTGCCAAATCAAGTGAATTATTGGCGACAGAAACATAATCAAACATAATTTTTAAATAGTTGATCGCGTAAGTTAAATCAGCGCTGCGAAAGAAAACCCAACCAACTAAAATTACAAAAATAGTATAAAAATTTTTGGCTAAATTTGGTAATTTATTTAGAAAATTTTGACCAATTTTTAATCTTTCAAAAACTAAGAAAAAGCCGTGAAACATGCCCCAAATTATAAAATTCCAACTAGCACCGTGCCATAATCCGCATAAAAAAAATACTAAAACTAAATTGAAATATTGATGCGAAAGTGAAACGCGATTTCCGCCCAAAGGAATATAAACATAATCACGAAACCATGCTGAAAGCGACATATGCCATCTGCGCCAAAATTCTTTAATCGATTTGGAAATATAAGGATAATTAAAATTTTCAGGAAATTTAAAGCCAAAAATTCGAGCCAGTCCAACCGCCATGTCAGAATAACCCGAAAAATCAAAATAAATTTGTAAGCTATAACAAATAATTCCAATCCAAGTTGTTGAAGTGCTTAAATCTTGAGTTGGCATTGCAAAAATTACATCAACAACTTCACCTAAAGGATTAGCAATAATTACTTTTTTGATCATACCAATTATGAAACGACGCGCCCCATAAGCGATAAAAAATAAATTGTGTCGCCTGTTATTTAAATATTTTTCAATAAAATTATAACGCACAATTGGTCCGGCAATCAATTGCGGAAAGAAGGCAATATAAAGCGCTAAATCAAAAATATTTTTTTGTGGCTTAGATTTTTGACGATAAATATCGATCAAATAAGAAATGGCGTGAAAAGTGAAAAATGAAATGCCAATTGGTAAATGAACTTTTTTAAACGTAATTGGCGTCCAAGAAAAATATGCTAATAATTGATTTAAGTTTTCGATGAGAAAATTGGCATATTTGAAATAGCCAAGTAATGTAAGGTTAAAAGTGATGGCAAAAGTGATAATAAAAAATCTTGTCGCAGATGATGATGAAGATTTTGATTCTTTTGGCAAAGAAGTTTTAGCAATTACGATACCAAAAAAATAATTTGCTAAAATCGAAATTAATAGCAGCAATAGATATTGAGTTTCGCCCCAAGCATAGAAAAGCAAGCTGGCAAACAGCAAAAGATAATTTTTGTATTTTTTAGCCAAAATTTTTTGCTCAAAAAAACATAAGACAAAATACGAAAATAGTGTCAGAGGCAAAAAAGCGAAAAGAAAAATATTTGAACTAAAGACCATTATTTATTTTTAAATTCTTGTTCCCATTTTGAAATTGCTACAGTTGCAGTAGCATTTCCGATTAAATTTGTAATAGCGCGAGCTTCTGACATAAAGCGATCAATTCCTAAAATCAGCGTTAAGCCAGCAAGTGGAATAGTTTGAACAACTGCAAGTGTTGCTGCTAAAGTTACAAAACCGCTTCCAGTAACTCCTGCTGCACCTTTAGAAGTAAAAAGTAAAACAAAAATTATACTCAAAAGCTGTGTTATAGAAAGATCAATATTAAAAGCCTGAGCAATAAAAATAATCGCCATAGTAAAATAAATGCAAGTGCCATCAAGATTAAAAGAATAACCCGAAGGAATCACCAAACCAACAATTGTTTTTGGACAGCCAAATTGCTCCATTTTTTTAATTAAACTTGGTAAAGCCGATTCTGAAGATGAAGTACCAAGCACTAAAAATATTTCTTCTTTAATATGCCGCAGAAGCTTAAAAATGCTAGATTGGCAAAGTTTTAAAACTAAACCTAAAACTACAACTATAAAAAAAATACAAGTTAGATAGAAAATTAACATTAATTTCATAAGTGGCGCCAAAGAACTAATACCATATTTTCCAACCGTAAAACTCATCGCTGCAAAAGCACCAATTGGCGCCAACTTCATAATATAAGAAATAATCTTAAATAAAATTTCGGTTAGCTCATTAATAGCATTAACAATAGATTTAGAGCGTTCTTTTAAGTTTGACAAAGCCAAGCCAAATAAAACTGCTACTAATAAAATTGATAAAATTTCACCGCTGACAAATGCCTGAAAAATTGTGGTTGGAATTATATTTAAAAGAAAATCAACAAATCCTAAATGTGGTTTTACGTAGGAAGAAATTGAGCTAGAATCAATTTTAGTAACATCAATATTCATGCCAATTCCAGGCTTTAAAAAGTGAGTAATAATTAAACCAATTATCAAAGCAATTATGGTCAGAACTTCAAAATAAATTAAAGTTTTTAAACCAACTTTTCCTACTTTTTTTAAACCATCTCCGCCAATAATTCCGCTAACAATTGTACAAAAAATAATTGGTGGCACGCACATTTTTATCAAAGCAATAAAAGCGTCAGCCACAGCTTTCATGGCTTGGGCATTTTTAGGAAAAAAATAACCAAAAATAATTGCCATAATTACCGCAATTAAAACCTGAAAATAAAGAGAGTTACGAATTTTCGTAAAAAAGATTTGAGACAAATTTAAGGAAGTTTGAGTTTTTGACACTTTTAAAGCCTGTTTTCAAACCTAATTAGACTCATAAAATAATTAAGTTTGAAAACAGGCTCTAGTTAATTAGTTTTGTTCTTTTTTAAGAATTTTTTCTTATGTTGCATTGACATATTAGTTTGTGAGGCTTCCGATAAATTCAATGACGAATTCAGTCAATTTTTTCTAGAAAAAAATAATTTTGTAACAGCAAAATATACCAAAGCTATTTAAAGCTCGAACTTTTTCTTTGGTATATGAGTTCCCCACAAGCGCTTGAAGCGACTCGTGTCGCAAAAAAAAAATTAAAATATACCGAAGTCCAAAGCGTTTTGGTATATCATAAAAAGAATTTCAAAATAAAATGAAAATAAAAAAACCTCTGAGTGCTTTTTCTTTGATCGAGATTTCAATTGTAATTGTAATTATCGGAATTTTGATTGCCGGAATCGCAAATGGCAATGTTATAACAAAAAAATCGCGTCTAAAAACTGCTCGCAATCTCACCATAAGTTCACCAGTTAACGCAACTGCTGATTTAGTTTTATGGTTAGAAACCTCGCTTGAAACAAGTTTTGCCAACTCTGAAAGAATTGATGGATCAACAGTTAGCGCTTGGTACGACAATAATTCTGCTGAAGCGACAAAAAACGATGCAACTCAAACTACTACAGATAATAAACCACTTTTTCGCGAAAATGTTTTTAATAATTCAATTCCCGGAATCAGATTTGATGGCTCTAACGATTATTTAGATTTTGATGGAAGCTCGATAGTTGGAACTCCTTACACAATTTTTATTGTTGAGCAAAGAAGAAGCTCGGCAACTAATAATTATTTTATCGGCGGAACTTCATCAACTGACGATGGCAATCTTACTCTTGGTTATAGCAACAATACAACCGCTGTTCATGGTCAATATTCAGATGATATTACTTATAGCGTAACATCTTATTCTTCGCCAACACCAAAGCTTCATACTTATACTCTTAACGACGTCGCATCTCTAAGTAATAGTGGCAAAAGATATTGGATAAATGGCAGCGGCGCTTCAGCTTCTAAAGCTTCTAACGTATCACAAACTGCAACCTTGGTATCTTTTTTAGGAGCTGCAATTGGCAAGCGCTTAACAAATTATTTTAACGGTGATTTAGCTGAAATAATTATTTTTAACCGCAATTTAAAAGAACAAGAAAGGTTAGCGATTGATGATTATCTTGGCAAAAAATATAACATTAATGTAACACTAAATTAATGAAAACCTTAATCGTAAAATATCTTCCCAATGGCGATGATTCTAAAAGCAAAAAACTTTTAGATTTATTTCTAGAAGCAGTAGAAAATGAAGTGGAAAATGAAAATATCTCAATTCTTGATCTACTAAAAAATCCTCCACCAATATTCAATGAAGCCAGCATTAAAGCCTATTACAAACGTAACTACGAAAATCAAAAATTAACCGCAGAAGAACAAGAGCTTTTAAAAGCCAATGATGAATTAGTTGCTCAGCTTAAATCTTGCGATGTTTTAGTGATGTGTTATCCGATGCATAATTTTAGTATGCCGGCATCTGCAAAAGCTTATTTAGACGCTATTGCTCTTAAAGGCGAAACTTTTGAATATGGCAAAAAAATAATGCGCACAAAAAAAGTTTTAACTCTTTTTACTTCAAATGGAAGTTACCTAGAAAATGATTTTAATAATTCAGATTCAAATTGGAAAAGCCTATCTTTTAGTACAATTGCCAGTTTGGCTCAAGCAAATTTTGGATTTATGGGATTTGATGAAATTAAAACAATCGGCACTTCGCTAAGAGACAAGGAAACCGAACAGGCATTACTTGCAGAAGTAAAAGTTAAAATTTTTAACTTAGTCAAAAAATTGTATCGTCACTAAAAGTGTGGCGATTATACCAAGAAGTGCAACCAGCCCCGTCTTCATGACGGGGTTTTGAAAAAATTGTGAGTCAAGAGATAATCACCAAAAGTGTCTGGTTATTAAATGTAAGGTCTGTCATACTCTGGCGCACTTTCTGAAAGCGGCGCTGATGGAATATCAGCGTAAATTTCGCCATTCATTTTAATCACCACACGGCCAGTGTCGGTAACTTTGCCAATCAACGCAAAATCAAGTCCCCATTTTTCAAAAATATTTTTAGCAAAACTTTCTTTTTCAGGTTTGATAATCATCAGCATTCTTTCTTGGCTTTCAGAAAGCATGATTTCGTAAGGTGTCATGCCGCTTTCGCGTTGCGGAACTTTTTCTAAATCAAGCTCAATTCCAGTGCCACCCTTGCCCGACATTTCAAAAGATGAAGAGGTTAGTCCGGCCGCGCCCATATCTTGAATTGATAAAATACAGTCGGATTGCATTAGTTCCATGCAAGCCTCTAAAAGAAGTTTTTCAGCAAACGGATCGCCAACTTGTACAGTTGGGCGTTTATCTTCGTCACCTTCCCTAAATTCATCAGACGCCATCACCGCGCCGTTAATGCCATCGCGACCAGTTTTTGAGCCAACATAAACAACTGATGCGCCAATTTGTGACGCCGCAGAATAGAAAATTTTATTAGCATCAGCCAAACCAACCGTCATGGCATTAACGATAATATTGCCGTTATAACTTTTATCAAAAGTAACTTCTCCACCAACAGTTGGAACGCCAACACAATTGCCATAACCGCCAATTCCCGACACCACGCCGTTAACTAATTGTTTAGTTTTTGGATGATCAATTTCGCCAAAACGCAGCGCATTTAAATTGGCAATTGGACGCGCGCCCATCGTAAAAACATCGCGCAAAATTCCGCCAACTCCGGTTGCCGCACCTTGATAAGGCTCGATG
>JANRKR010000118.1:0-5892 GCA_033763375.1 Rickettsiales bacterium | reverse complement strand
AATTAAAACATGTTTAAAATTGCTATAATCGGTCGTCCTAATGTTGGAAAATCAACCTTATTTAATAAACTTGTTGGTCGCAGTTTGGCAATCACTGACGATATTGCCGGCGTCACGCGTGATCGCAAAGAATCTGCCGCCAAACTTGGTCCGCTGCGTTTTATAGTAATTGATACGGCAGGTTTAGAAAATAAAATTAACGACAAATCTTTAGAAAAAAGAATGGTCGAACAAACTGAAATGGCGGTTGCCGATGCCGATTTATGTTTGTTTGTAGTTGATTTTAAACAAGGCATTACCAACGAAGATTTTTATTTTGCCAAATGGCTACAAAAATTAGATAAAAAAACCGTCTTACTTGCCAATAAATGTGAAAACTTAAATGAAGAAATTTTTGGCAGCGAATTTTATAAATTAGGCTTTGGCAAACCAACGGCGATCTCGGCAGAACATAAATTAGGTTTTGGTGATTTATATGAAAAAATCGCTGTTGAAATTGAACAATATGAAAAAGATTTTGGCGAATATAATGATGAAATTGCTGATGAAAAATCAGCGCTGCAAATTGCTATTGTTGGTCGCCCCAATGCTGGTAAATCAACTTTTTTAAATAAAATTCTTGGTCAAGATCGATTAATTACTGGCGCCGAAGCCGGCATCACGCGCGATGCCATCGCCATTGATTATCAGTTTATGGACAAAAAAATTCGTTTGATTGACACCGCCGGAATTCGTAAAAAATCTAATATCACACAAAAATTGGAAAAGCTTTCCAGCCTTGATAGCTTTCGCGCCATTCGCTTTGCCCAAATTGTAATTTTATTAATTGACTGCAATTCTTTACTTGATCATCAAGATTTGGCGCTAGCTGGCGAGATTTTGCGCGAAGGTCGCGGCCTGATTTTTGCTATTAATAAAATTGATACAATTTCTGGCGATAAAGAAAATTTTTTACGGCAAGTGCGTAAGCAAATTCAAAATCTTTTACCGGCAATTGAAGGCGCGCCAATTGTTGGCGTTTCTGGTAAAACTGGTTATAATGTTGAAAAATGTTTAAGCTTCGCGCTGCAAACTTACGAACAATGGCAAAGTTATATTTCAACCAACAAACTTCATGATTGGTTAAAAAGCGCTGAAAGCCAACATGCACCACAACTTTTCAAAGGCAAACCAATCAAATTAAAATATGCCACACAAATAAAAAAGCGTCCACCAACTTTTGCGGTTTTCACCAATCATATAAAGCCTTTGCAAGGTTCTTATGAAAGATATTTAATAAATCATTTGCGCCAATATTTTAATTTAAATTTAACGCCAATTCGTTTGGTTTTACGCAAAAGTGAAAATCCTTTTGCCGATATTAAAGAAAAAACTTTCTCCAAAAAAACACACAAGAAAAAATAAAATCATGAAAAAAATCGACTGCAAAAAAACTTTTGGCATAACTTGCAACTTTGAAGTATTTGGCTTTAAAGAAGTTTCAGAATTTGTGCCAACGCTTGATGAAAATTATGTTTTTGATGCCAAAACTACTTTGGCAATTTTAGCTGGCTTCACTTTTAACAGCCGAGTTTTGATTCAAGGAATGCACGGAACTGGCAAATCAACTCATATTGAACAAGTTGCCGCGCGCTTGAATTGGCCTTGTTTGCGCATCAATTTTGATTCACAAATTACCCGTCTTGATTTGGTTGGCAAAGATGTAATTAAATTAAAAAACGATAAACAAATTACTGAATTTAAAGAAGGAATTATTCCTTTCGCGCTGCGCCGCGGCATCGCTTTGGTTTTGGATGAATATGACGCCATCAAAACCGATGTTTCTTTTGTTATTCAAAGATTGCTTGAAGAAGAAGGCAAATTCGCGCTTTTGGAAGAAAATGAAATTATCACGCCGCATAAAAATTTTCGCCTGTTTGCTACTTCAAATACTTTAGGTGCTGGCGATGATTTAGGAATTTATCACGGCACAAATTTAATCAATCAAGCACAAATGGATCGCTGGAATATTGTGGCGGCGCTGAATTATTTGGATGACGAACAAGAGTTGGAAATTCTTTTGAAAAAATTACCTTTTTTGAATTCAAAGCTCAATCAGCCAACTGCCAAAATGATGGTGCGCTTAGCAAATTTATCACGTGAAGCTTTTAAAAACGGCGATATTTCAACTCTGATTTCATTACGCAGTTTAATTTCTTGGGGGAAAAATATCGAAATTTTCAAATCAGTAAAGCAGGCTTTTCAGCTAAGTTTCGTCAATAAAGTTATTGATGAAGAAAAAGCAATTATTGGCGAATTTTACCAACGCGTTTTTGGCGAAGAAATTTAACGAATTAAAGATTGTTGTTGATCATTAACAAGCCAAGCTGAAGGCTTTTCTGGGCTTGCACTTGGAATTTCTTTATTTGGAATTTCTTGATGAGGAATAACTTTAATTTTTCCATCTTGTGATTGAGAAACTTCGCATTTAATGCCAGAATTTCTTTCTAAAAAATTAGCAAATTCCTTAGCTTTTTTTAGCTCGTCAAATTGTAAAAAAAATTCTAAAATATCACTTTGTCGTTGTTGCTTTTGCTGTTGTTGAATTTCTTTATCAAGCTGCTCTTTATTTTGTTGAAGCAACTCTTTTTCATTAGCTGCTTTTTCAAGCTTTTCTAACATTTTAATTTCTTTCTCAAACTCTTTATTATTTGAAAGAGATTTTAGCTTATTTTTAAAATCTGCTAAATTGCTAATCGTCAATTTAACGCCAGCTTGACGAGCTTTTGAAAAATCTGATGCCATAAAATTATAAATAAGTTGAAAAATTATTACTGATTTTTACGCGCTTTTTTTAACAAAATTATTATCCGCCAAAGGATGAAATTTAAAAACTACTTCGCGCAATTTTGAATCTAAAATATGAGTATAAATTTCAGTTGTCGAAATATTGCTATGTCCAAGTAATTCTTGCAGCACGCGCAAATCAACGCCATTATTTAACAAATGCGTAGCAAAAGAATGACGAATTACATGCGGATGAACTCTTGAAGAATCAATTCCGGCTTTAACTGCTAACTCTTTTAGCATTTGATGAAAACGCTGACGCGTGATATGAAAATCAGCAACTTTAATATTATGTTGTCTAATTTTTCCAACTTTTTTACTAGCACGAATTGTGCCAACAAAAAGCCATTGCGACTTTTCTAAACCAAGTTTTTTTCGCAACTCTAAATATTTTATTAACATGGCAATTGCCGATTTATTTAGCGCCGCGATGCGCTCTTTATTACCCTTACCTTTTACAATCAAATAATTGCGTAAAGTTTTTTGATTATTTTCGTTAATCTCTTGAATAGAATTTATTGGCAAAGAAACTAATTCGCTAACACGTAAACCAGCTGAATACATGATTTCCAACATGCAGGAAAGTTTAATGCCAAATTCAGATTTATCATGATTGGCACAATTAAAAAGTTTAAAAATTTCTTCTTCACTTAAAAATTTTGGCAAAGATCTTTCGCGTTTTTGTCCTTGCAAATAAAGAGTTGGATTAATTTTTATCAGATTTTCACTTTCTAAAAAACCATAAAAATTTTTTAAAACTGAAATTTTACGACTAACCGAAGAAGCGCGCAAATTTTGGTTGTATAGCTCATAAAAATAATTTTTTATATCATCAGAACTAATATTTTGCAGCTCAACATCTTTGCCATTATTTTTGTTTTTGATAAAATTATAAAATAACTCCAAATCTTTGCCGTAAGATAAAATTGTATTTTGCGACAAGCCATCTTCAGCAGTAATTTTATCAAGAAAATTTCTAATCAGCGGATTAAAAAATTTGTTATTTTTATCTAAAGTCATCAATTATCTTTTGCTGTTTTTTCAGGTTCAGGCAAACAAATATTTACCTTATTTTGGATATCAATTTTTTTATCAACCAAGCGTTGTGGAGCTTTAAAATCAGCGCGAAATAACAAAATAAAAATAACCAGCATAAAAAATAAACTAATCCACAAAACAATATATTGCATCAGCGCAATAACGCTATTTTCATTTGAGTAAAAGGGCATTTTAGTCTATATTAAAGTTTTCAAAATGTTGTTATTTTTTGTAGTTTCTTGACATTAGGCACTGTTAACAAAGGTTTTTAATTTTTGAAAAATTTAAATTATTTTACTAATGCTAAAAAAGTTTTCAGCTTTTTTTATTTTACTTTTTACTTCATTTTTTTGGCAGCAAAGCTTTGTTATTGCTGATTCTAAAGCTCCTTCATTAATTCGTGATGCAGAAACTGAAAAGTTTTTACGCGACTTATCGCGACCAATTTTCATCAGCGCCAATCTTAATCCCAATCAAATTTCAATTTATATTGTCAATGATTCAACCTTGAACGCCTTTGTTGCCGGCGGTCAGAATGTTTTTATCAATAGCGGATTAATTCGTAAATATTCAACGCCCGACACTTTAATTGGTGTAATTGCCCATGAAAGCGGACATATCGCTGCTGGACATTTGGCACGCGCGCAAGAAGGTTCCGAAACTGCACAAGGCGCAATGTTGCTAAGTTATTTACTTGGAATTGGCGCCGCTTTGGGTGGCTCGCCCGATGCTGCAATCGCCTTAATTGCTGGCGGCTCGCAAACTGCCAATCGTTTGTTTATGAAATATACTCGTGGTCAAGAAGAAGCCGCCGACAATCACGCCATTGAATATCTTGCCAAAATGCAATATCCCGCCGCTGGTTTGATCAATTTATTAGAATTTTTCGAAAGCGAAATGATTGGCTATCAAGGCGAAATTGATGAATATTTATTGTCGCATCCGGTCAGCAAAAAAAGAATCGATTTAATTAAAGCGCGCACTTTAAACACTAAATTTTCAGATCAAAAAATTAACCAAAAGCTGCAACCGCAAATGGATCAAGTTTTGGCAAAGCTGGAAGGCTTTATGGAAAATCCGGAAATGATTTTAGAAAAATATAAAAATCAAAATGACGATCTTTCTAACTACAAAAAATTAATTGCTTTTTTTCGTAAAGGCGAAGTGAAAAAAGCGTTGCCAATGCTTGATTCTTTGATTCAAAAAAATTCAACAATTACTTTAAAGTCAAAATATGATTCTTCGCAAATTGGCTTTTTATATGAGCTAAAAGGACAAATTTTATTTGAATCTGGACAAATTATCGATTCCATAATTGCTTATAACAAGGCGATAAAATTTTTAACTCCACAAGACAGCGCGCAAGCCAAAATTGCTTTCGCCAGCGCGATTTTAGTTTTACCAAAAGACGATAAAGATTTGATAAAACTGGCTTTGGATAAACTTTTTGAAGCCAAAAAATATGAAAATGAAAATCCTTTTTTATTTAAACAAATTGCTGTTGCTTACGCCAAAACAGGCGATGAAGCTAAGTCAATGTTGGCTTTAGCCGAATTCAATTGTATGATTGATCAAAAAGAAAAATGCCGCAAATATGCCAAAGAAGCTAAAGAAAAATTAGATAAAAACGCTGTGAGCGAATTGCTGCGCGCTGATGATTTGCTTGAGTTGACAGCGGAAGAGAAAAAGGAAAAAGAAAAGGAGAAAAAGAAATTTAATTTTTAACTATGACGGAGCAATAATACTAGAAGTCTTGTTGGGTAACATTAATAAGAATCATAAAAATAACAATTACACTACTTGGTGAATCAATATTAAATTCCAGACCCCGTCATGAAGACGGGGTGACAAAATTAAGAATGTCACCCCGTCGTATGACGGGGTCCGGTTTTTGACAAATAATAATAATTTATTTTAAGGAACAATTCTCCAAGAAAGGAGTGGTTTAGAATGATTAATTTTTTAATTCCCCATCAAAACCTGAACTCTTCGCGAAAAATCTTTAGCGTCTTTGATTGGCTCGTCTTC
>JANRKR010000117.1:0-5776 GCA_033763375.1 Rickettsiales bacterium | reverse complement strand
GTAATCTTGTCACCCCGTCGCATGACGGGGTCCATTTACTCTAAAAGTGTCAATTATTTCGGGATATGCTATAGCTAGTTTGGCGTAGGATTTACTTTGGCTCCTTCGGAAACTTTTTGAAAACCTTCAATAATAACTATTTCACCATCTTGTAGACCTTCATTTACAATCCAGGAATCGCCAAATATTTCTTCAGCTTTGATAGTGCGCACCTTGGCAATATTTTGTTCATCAACCACAAAAACAGTTAAATCGCCATTTGCGGCGCGAGTAGTAGCTTTTTGAGGAACAGTGATCGCGCTAAAAGGCGGCAAATGTAATTTGGCATTAACAAACATTCCGGGAATTAATTTTTTATCTTTATTGGAAAAGATAGCGCGCAAACGCACTGAATCAGTGCTTTCGTCGGCAAACATTTCAGAAAATTTTAATTTGCCAATATTTTGATAATTAGGATCTTGAGTAGTTATACTAACTTTAATTTCTTTACGATTATCGTTTAAAATAGCGTCTTTGCTTGGTTGCTCCATATCAACATAAATTGGATCAAGCTGAGTAATAGTGGTTAAAGCTTCACTTTGATTTGCCGTAACCAAAGCGCCTTCAGTAAAATTTGATTTACCGATATAACCAGAAATTGGCGCCAAAACTTTGGTATAATCAAGATTTTTTCTTGCCTTGCTTAAGTCAGATTTTGCTTGAGCCAAAGCGGCATTAACATCGTCAAATTCTTGACGGCTGATAGCATCTTGCGCCAACAAATTTTTATAACGTTTTCTTTTAGCTTGCGCTGATTTTAAACTGCTTTTGGCACTTTCAAAAGCTGCTTGATAAGTATCAGGATCAATTTGATAAAGTTGTTGTCCGCGCTTAACAAAAGAGCCTTCAACAAATTTTATTTTTCTGATTATGCCTTCAACTTGTGGACGAATCTGAGCAATTTTATAAGCATTAACTCGTGCTGGTAATTCGTTAAATAGTTGTACTTGCTGCTTGGTAATTGTTGTGGTTGTAACCGGAACTGCAATTGGCATTGTGGCAGCTGGATTTGTTTTGGTTGCGACTATTGGCTTTTGATCTTTATTTGATTTAATCCAAAAAAAATAGCTGCCCAAAAAAACGATAACCAAGAAAACCGCAGTGATTAATTTTTTACTGTTATTTTTTACTCTCATAATTCTTGAAATATCTAAACATTAATTTGTGACAAATTACTAAATGAATTTTTAGTTTGATATAAAATTACTGATTAATTCGTTAATGGGTTCTTGTTTCTAATCTTATCTTAATACCAGAATAAATGGACCCCGTCATGCGACGGGGTGACAATTATGATGGAACCGTCACCCCGTCTTACTCTTGTCGCCCCCCTTTTTTTTACTCTTGTCACCCCGTCGCATGACGGGGTCCATTTACTCTAAAATTATAAAAAAACCCATTAACGTGTTAGTTCGTAAAATTATTCATAGCGCAAAGCTTCAATTGGTGTAAGTTTTGCAGCTTTTTTGGCAGGATAAATTCCAAAAACTAAACCAATAAAAACTGAAAAAGAAAATGCCAAAATAATTGATTGAATTGAAATTACAGTATCCCAACCAGCGATTAATGACAAAATTTTTGCACCAAAAATTCCAATTATAATTCCAGCCAAACCGCCAATCACGCTGACTACAACTGATTCTGCCAAAAACTGTAATAAGATATCTTGTTTTCTGGCGCCAATTGCTTTGCGTAGACCAATTTCTTTAGTGCGTTCAGTTACTGAAACCAGCATAATATTCATGATACCAATGCCGCCAACTAATAAAGAAATAGCTGCAATTGACGAAAGTAAAACCGACATAGTTTTGCTGCTTTGAGTAAGAGTATCTTTAATATCCGCCATATTTCTAACCTGAAAAGCATCGTTGCGTTGAGAAGGTGGAATTCTTTTTCTGCTATACATCAAGCTTAAAATTTGTTTTGGTAAATCGTCAGTTGCAGAAGCGTCGGGGGCTTCAATGTCAATTGAATCAACATAGTTTTTACCCATCAGGCGTCGCATTGCAGTATTGATTGGAATAACAATTACATCATCTTGATCCTGAAAACCATTGGCACCTTTTTGTGGTAAAATTCCAATAATTTGAAAACTCACTTTATTGATTTTAATCATTTCGCCAATTGGATTAATTTGTTGATTATTTTGATTAAATAATTCCTGCATTACCGTAGTTCCAATTAAAGCAAGACGCAGGCGTTTGGAATTTTCTTCATCGTTAAAAAATCTGCCGGCAAGCGGTTGTGCTGCTCTAATATTGGCGTAAAGTGGCGTAGTGCCAATAATTTGAGTGCTCCAATTATTATTAAGATAAGTAATTTGAGCGCGTCCATTAACGCTTGTTGAAACTTCTTTTACCGTTTCAATCTGATCTTTGATTGCTTTGGCATCTTCAAAAGTTAAGCGAGTATTGTTGCCAACTTCTTGAGCAACGCCGCCAACTCTTATAGCGCCAGAACGCAATACAATTAAATTTGAACCAAGCGAAGCTAATTGTTTTTCAATAGCTTTTTGAGCGCCTTTGCCAATTGCTAAAGTTGCAACTACCGCGGCAACTCCAATCAAAATTCCCAGCATTGACAAACAAGTTCGTACTTTATTGGCAATCAGCGTTTTAAAGCCTTGGCGAAAATATTCATAAATTTCTTTGCTGCTTAATTTTTTTGAAATTGTCGAATTAATTTCATTATTGGTTTGAGAATTGGTAAGAGCGACTCTGCGCTCGTCAGATTGAATAACGCCATCGCGCATTCTGATCAAGCGATGCGCTTGTTTGCCAATTTGATCTTCATGAGTGATAACCACAACTGTAATTCCTTGAGCATTAAGATCTTTTAAAATTGCCATAATTTCTTTTTCGCTGGCTGAATCTAAATTTCCGGTTGGCTCGTCGGCTAAAATCATTTTTGGTTTATTGATTAAAGACCGAGCAATTGCAACGCGTTGTTGTTGCCCACCTGAAAGCTGATTGGGTTTGTGATCTGATCTGTTGCCAAGTCCTACTTTTTTTAGAAGCTCTTGAGCAAAAGTTAGTTCAATATTATGTTTTGAATAAAGCAGTGGCAAGGCAACATTTTCAACAGCGCTAAGGCGCGGTAAAAGGTTAAATTGCTGAAAAATAAAACCAATTTCTTGGCGTCGTAAAATTGCCAGATTATCTTCTGACAATTTTGAAACTTCGTTGCCATTAAATTTATAAGAGCCAGATGTTGGAACATCAAGCAAGCCAAGAATATTGGTCATGGTTGATTTTCCGGAACCAGAAGGACCCATAATTGCAACAAAATCGCCATCATCAATTTTTAAATTTATATCGTTTAAAGCGCGAACTGAGTTATCGCCCATTTGATAAATTTTGCTGATATTTTTCAGTTCAATCATCTTCTTATGCCTCGGCTTCCCATCGGGTTAAAAGGATTAGAATTATTTTTAGTTTTTTCTATTTTTAATTGTGGCGATAAAATTATTTCGCCGGCAGTTAAGCCAGATAAGATTTCAATTTTTTTACCATCAGTGGCGCCGCTGATAACTTCTTTTTCAATTTCTTTATCGTCTTGACGCACCAAAACTTTTGCCTTGCCGTCTTTCATAAAAAGCGCGTCATTTGGAATCAGCAAAACATCGTTTTTTGAATCAAGCAGAAAAGTTACATTTGCTGTCATGCCGCTTCTCATAAATTCCGGAACTGTTTTTGGTAAAACATCAACGATGTAAGTAGTAACATTATTTATGGTTGTGGCATCGAAGGCGATTTTATCAACCTTGGCTGGAATTTTTTGATTTGGATAAGCATCTAAAATAATTTCTGCTTCCTGATTTAATTGTACAGAAGCGATGTCAGTTTCATCAACTTGAGCCTTGACAGTCAAGCGATCAGACATCGACATCAAAGAATCAACATTGGTAAAAGTTTCGCCTTGTTCAACATTTTTTAAAACGATTGTGCCGTTAAGTGGCGCTAAAATTGGTGTTGGTGGATAAATTTTTTGCCACTTTTTTAATTCTTCAACTCCTTTAGCGCGCGCCGCATCAAGCAAAGCTGCTCTTTCAACTGAACTCATCCACGCTAAAATTTGACCTTTTTTTACATAGTCACCTTCTTTAATTAGAACTTGCTCAATGCGTCCCGGAATTGGCGGTTTAATCTCTAAACGATTTTCAGGTTGAACATTACCGGTTGCTAAAATTTTAATATGAAGTGCTGAAATTTCGGCTTTACTTTCGTTGTAAGAAATTTTAGCGGCGTTTTTTTGATTAAAAAAATCTATGGTAAAATAGATCAGCGCCATAACCACAATTGCAATCAGGCAAAGAAATTTTTTTTCTAAAATTTTTTTAGCAAATATTTTTTCTTCCAACTTTTCTATTTTTTTAAAAATTTTAATCATTGTTAAATACTCCTTGACCTTGAGCTTGTTCCCATGCTGCTTCGCTGGTGACACGATTTAAAACGCTTTGTAAATAAGTGGTTTGGCGATTAATTAAATCGGTTTCAATTGCATCCCAATTTTCAAAAATTAACAAACCATTATTATATTTATTGCGCGCAATTTCAGCGCGAAGCTGAGTTGCTTCTTTAAAGTTGGCATCAACCTTAAGCTTAGCAACTGCCTCGATGTAAGAATTATAACTTTGTTTTAGATTAACTAAAATTTGCTGATCAATATTTTCGCGATTTTCTTTAGCGGCAGAACTACTGGCATAAGCGCTGCGCGTGGTGTAATAATCTTTACCGCCAGTGAAAAATGGAAAAGTTAAATTCATTCCAACAGACCAATAATCGTTTTGAGGAAAAAAGTTCGAACCGCGCTGACCTTTGGTTCCAGTTAAATTAAGGCTTGGCATAAAAGTTGACTGAGCAATTAAAATACCAGCTTTTGCTGCTTGTTCTTGCGCGATAGCTTGCAAATGTTGCGGTGTTTTTTCTAAAATATTTTTAAAATCCAGCGAGTTTAAAATTTTTGGAGCTTTTGTTGGAACTGAATCGCTAATGTCATAATTTTTGCAGTCAGAAATTCCAAGCGCTTTACATAATTGAGCGCGAGCAGTTTCGATTAAATTAGCGCCTTGCAGACGATTGAATTTGGCTTGTTCAAGATAAGCCTGCGCTAAAAGCAGTGATCCTTTATTTTCCATACCACTTTTAAAGCGTAACTCGATAATGTGTAAATTATCTTGGCGGCGCTTGATAATGCTATCAAGAAGTTTAACGCTTTCTTTGGCGTAATAAAAATTTTGATATGCCGCTTTTAAATCATAGCTAACTTGCGCTTTAGCAATCGTGATATTGGCTTTTGCAACCATGTTATTGGCTTTTGCCTGATCAAATTTTCCAACATCTAAAAATCCGGAAAATAAATTTTGTGTTAATGAAACTGATCCGCTATAAGCTTGAGTGATATTGCCTTGAACCGTTGTAATTGAAGGATTGCTGGCATTTCCACCCGTGCCACGATTTGAAGATAAAGTTGCGCTGGCTTGCGGTAAAAAACCAGAAGCAGCAGCATTACTTTGAAAATAAGTTGAACGTTCAGCAGCAATTGCTGATTTTAAGTTATTGTTATTTTGCGCAGCTATTTCAATACATTCTTGCCAAGAATAAATTGCTGACGATAAATCTTTTATTGAATTTTCTTTTGAGAGAACTTCTTGAGCAAAAATTTCTTGAGAAAAAAATATCAGCGTTGAAATCGAAATAATTAAAAGTTGCATAATGGCACTGTCGCAAATCCTATC
>JANRKR010000116.1:0-4573 GCA_033763375.1 Rickettsiales bacterium | reverse complement strand
AAAAAATGTTGTTATAGATCAAAATATTCTGGTGGCAAATCGAGAAAATCCTTTATGGAAAATTTTGCAAGGATGTTTGAACCAGTCAAAGCCAATTGAAGATCTTTTTTGTGCTTTAGTGATAATTAAGGATAAATCTCTCGCTGATAATAATTTTATGCAAATTGCCAATAGTTCTGTTGTTAAATTGGTAGAGCTTAATTCTTTTAAAATGCTTGAGGCACTTATTTCCGGGGATAATTTTCAGCCTCAACAATCAGATTTAAAAAAAGCCGCAAATATTGTTTGTCAAAATATCGTAAATCAAAATTCCGGTTTTGAAATTATGGATAAATTGCTTGATGTTGGGGCGGAAATTGAACTGACTGATTTTTATCAAGCGTCACAATTATTGAATAAATCCTTGTCAGGGTATCATCGGATTTTTGTTAAGCTTATCAATCAAGAAGCAATTCTTGAAAAGATTACCAGCCTTGAAAGAATTGCGAATATAGAAGGCGAAGTAAGGATTTGTGATTCTCTTTTGATTACTGCAATAGAAAACAATAATACAGAATGCGCAGAAATTCTTTTAAAGAAAATTGCTTTTAATGAATCTATAAAAGTTTTCGCTCTAGATACAGCTTTTCGTTTAGGAAAATTAGAATTCTTTAAAATGATCGATGATAATTCTTCATCTTCATCCGCAATTGATCAAGGTAAGAAAATGATCAATGATTCTATCATGTCTAAATTAAATGAATCGATGAAATATGCCAATCAAGAGGGTAATACGATTTTTCTTATTGCTGCTCGTGATGGATATAGTAATTTGATTAATTTACTAATTAGAAATGGAGCAATTATCGATACTAAAAATAAAGAAGGTGACACTGCGCTAACTTTAGCCGTTAAGAATGATCATGATGAAATTGTTGAAACTATTCTCAGAGAAATCATCAATGAAGATTTTACCTATGAAGATAAATATAAAGAATTTATTAGCGAAGCAAAAGAAGTTGCCGAAGTAAGAGTTGAAAAAGAAAAAGAAAAAGAAAAAGAAAAAGGAAATTCAGCCTGGATATGTGCTTTATTCAATATTTATTTGGGAGAAGCAGAGCTTCCTTCAACAAATGTTTCTGCTGATTTAAATGCAACGGCGAAACTTAAAGAAAATGAAAAAGGTGGTGGTTTATCTAAATAATACCAAAGCAATAAATTTCTAGTTTTAAATAGTTTTGGTATATACCAAAATACAAATCTTTACTCTCTTTTAACTTTATCTTTTTGGTAAAAATCAATTTTGGTATAATTTTCTAAAAACTCACCAAAATGTTTTTTATCTTTAGAATTTTTTTCTAAAAATTGTCGTAAATCTTCTCTGCATTTTGTAAAAGATTCTTTGCTAATTGAACCAATGTGATGCTGATAAACTAAAAAAAGCAGATAGGTATTAATCACATCGCTTTCGCAATAATTTCTGATTTCTGTTAATTTTCCTTGATCAAACATTTCCATAACTTGTGCGCCATCAACCCCGATTTTTCCTGGTAAATTAAAAGCGGCACAAAGCTCGTTCATTTTTACTTTTGCGGAAGCACCAAAATCACTAAATGCATCTGCCAAATCACAATGCCAGTTAAGAGCGTATTTTTGATTATAATTATTCCATTTATCGCCCATTTTATAAAGCCAAGATGCTTCAATTTCATGTTTCATCGCCGCGTATTTTAAAACCGGCAGATCAAAATTTTTGCCGTTAAAACTGACTAAGCGTGATGGATTTTTTTTAAGATGAGAAAAAAATCCGCGCACTAAATCTGTTTCCAAACTTGATAAATCACCGCCCGATCTAATATCTTTAAGGTGATAAAATTCTTGACCATTGAAATCGTAAGTAATTTCCGCTTCCAAAAAACTTATAGTAATTACTTGCCAAAAAGGTTGGCGCAAAAAAGAATTTTTGCCGTCAGTAATTTTTAAATGATAATTGGTAAGAGCTTGACGTAATTCATTTTTGTCATCACTGTCTAAATTAAGTAGACGCTTTGCAGCAGCAAGATCAGGAATTGTTTCAATGTCAAAGACAAAAAGATTCTGGTGTTGCATTTAATTGCCGGTAAATTGAAATTAATAATTAAATCCATTATCAAAACTTCAAAAATAATAAAAAATGCAAGCAATAATTTTATCAAAAATTGGCGATGCTAATCATTTACAAATAAAAAAAGTTGATGAGCCCAAAGCAAATAAAAACGAAGTTATAGTTAAACACAGCGCCATCGGTGTTAATTTTTTTGATGTCGCCTTTCGTCGTGGTCAATATAAATTAGAAAATTTTCCGGTTACTCTTGGTTTAGAAGCTTGTGGAATTGTCGATTCAATTGGTGCCGGTGTTACTGATTTTAAGGTTGGTGATCGTGTTGCTTACGCTACTGGACCAATTGGCGCATATGCTGAAAAAAGAGCAATTAATCAGCATCATTTAATTGCGGTGCCGCAAAATTTAACCGATATTCAAGTTGCCGGATCTCTATTTAAGGGTTTAACCGTTCATGCTTTGTTGCATCGTGTTTATATTTCAACTCGCGCCAAAAGAATTTTGGTTCATGCTGCTGCGGGTGGTGTTGGTCATTTGCTTTGTCAATGGGCAAAATATTTAGGTTTGGAAGTTATTGGTACTGTTGGCAGTGATAGAAAAATCAGTATCGCGCAAGGTTTTGGTTGTGATCATGTTATTAATTATAAAACTAAAAACTTTGTTGAGGAAGTTGCTAAAATTACTAAAAATGCCGGAGTTGGTTTAGTTTATGATTCGGTTGGCAAAGATACTTTAGAAAAATCTTTATCTTGTTTGTGGCCAATGGGAATGTGTGTTAGCTTTGGCGAAGCTTCAGGAGCTACAGAAAAATTGGATTTAAATCTTTTAGTTTCTAATTCGCTTTATTTGACACGTCCAACTATGGCGATTTATAAAGCTAATCGCATCGAATTAGTTTTATCGGCAACTGAAGTTTTTGCTGCATTAACTCAAGGAATTTTAAAACCACAAATCACCACTTACAATTTTAAAGATGTTGTTAAAGCGCATCAAGCTCTTGAAAGTCGTGCTTCAACTGGATCATTAGTTTTAACTTTTTAAGAAGATACTGATTACTCATAACGCAAAATTTCAGCCGGATTAGCTTTGCTGGCTTTGTATGCTGGATATATTGTAGCTAAAAAAGAAATTATCAAAGCCATTGCCACTATCAAAATTATATCTGAAATAAAAATTTTTGCTGGCAAAGTCGAAAGAAAATAAATTGCTGGATTAAATAAAGTAGAATCAGTGATTGATTCCAGCCATAATTTGATGTTGTTGATATTGGCAGAAAATAAGACGCCGATAATAAAACCCAAAAAAGTGCCAACAAAACCAATTGAACAGCCACAAATTAGAAATATGCGCATTATGGCGGATTTACTCATGCCAAGAGTTCGAAGCAAAGCGATATTTTTGTTTTTGTCGTTAACCAACATAATCATGCTGGAAATTATGTTAAAAGCGGCAACTAAAATTATTAAAGTTAAAATTAAAAACATTACGGTGCTTTCAACTTTCAAAGCGTCAATAAAACCAGAATTTGACTGTTGCCAGTCCAAAGTGTAAAGATCAGAATAATCAAGCAAGATTTGATAAATTTCTTTTTTTACCTCGTTTAATTTAGTTGGATTGGCAACAAAAATTTCAATTGCTGAAATGCTTTGTGGAAAATGAAAATGAATTTGCGCCATATCAAAATTCACAAAAACTGTAGTTGAATCGTATTCGTAAAGACCAGAATCAAAAACGCCGCCAACCTGATAAGTTTTAATGCGTGGAATTGCGCCAATTATGGTATCGGCAGTTTCGGCAGAAATTATTTTTAGCGCATCGCCAACTTTCAGATTCATATTTCTGGCAATTACTGAGCCAATCAAAACCGAATTTTTTTGTGCAATAGCTTCAATATTTCCGGAAGTAATATTTTGCGAAATTAAATTTTTATTTTGTAAATCTTCTAATTTTACAGCTTTGATTAAGCCGCCAGAATTCTTGCTTGGTGTTGATAACATTGCCTGACTTTCAACAATTGGATTGGCGTATTTTACGCCGGGAATTTTTTTTAATTCATCAACCAAATTTTGATAATTATGAATTTGTGATTTGTGGCTGTATATTGTCAGATGTGAATTAACGCCAAGAATACGATTTACTAATTCATAGCGAAAGCCATTCATTACTGACATCACTATAATTAAAGTGGCAACGCCAATCATAATTCCTACGAAAGAAAAAATTGCCGTAATCGAAATAAAACCTTCTTTGCGTTTTGATTTTAAATAACGAAAAGCGATCAAAAATTCGAGTTTAGAAAACATATTTTAAGAATTTAAATTTTGAGAATTTTGTATTTTTGGTTGATACAAAATAAGCATTACTCGTCGCTTTACACAGCTACGCCGTCGTTTCTCGTCGCTTTTCTCGGCTTTGCCACGAATACGAATCGTTCCCGAACTTGCGTCGCTTTGCTCATGAGGTCGCTTAAAACTAAAAATATCCGGTTAGGGC
>JANRKR010000115.1:0-10066 GCA_033763375.1 Rickettsiales bacterium | reverse complement strand
CGACCCAGAAAAATCAAGCCTTTTGATTATACTTTCGCGTATTACAATTTTTTATTTAATATTTATTTCGCTAGTTTCTTTATGTTCAGGAATTCTTAATTCTCTTGGTAAATTTGCCATTCCAGCCTCATCGCCAATTGTTCTTAATTTAACATTAATTGCGGCAACTTCAATATTTGGAAACTTATTTCCCAACTACGCCTATGCGCTTTCCTGGGGTGTTTTTGTTGCTGGCATTTTACAATTTTTATGGGTTTTTATTTTTACCTTAAAATCAGGTTTTTTGGTTTATCCTAAATTACCCAAAATTAATTCAGACATTAAAATCTTTTTTCGTAAATTAATTCCAGGCGTTATCGGGGCCAATGTTTTGCAAATAAATTTGCTTATCGATTCAATTTTTGCCAGTGTAATTACCGGAGCGGTTTCTTATCTTTATTATGCTGATCGTATCAATCAATTACCGCTAGCGATGATTGGAATTGCTATTGGCGTAGCGCTTTTGCCAAACTTGGCACGACGCATAAAATCTGGTGAAAATGATAGTGCCATAAAACTTCAAAATGCAGCGTTAGAAGTTGGTTTAATTTTGGTAATTCCTGCAACTTTGGCACTTACAGTTTTAGCTTATCCAATAATTTCAGCTCTTTTTGAGCGCGGTAATTTTACACATGATCAAAGTTTTTTTGTTGCTAAAGCTTTGATGTTTTATTCATTTGGTCTGCCTTCTTACGTTTTGGTAAAAGTTATGGAGCCAGCATTCTTCGCACGCGGCGACACCAAGACGCCAATGAAAATCGCTATTATTTGCTTAATTAATAATGCAATTTTGAACGTAATTTTTCATTTTATTGGCTTTGGTTACATCGGAATAATCTTGGCTTCAACCGCTTCAACCTATCTTAATTTAACCATTTTATTTACAACTTCGATTCGCAAAAAATATTTTTATTTCGAACAAGATTTTTTCAAAAAAATGATTTCAATTATAGCGCCTTCAGTTTTTATGGCTTTTGCTCTTTTTATAATGCGTCAGCGTTTTTATGAAAGTGATCACTTCAACAAAATCACTGAGCTTGCAATCATGATTGCTGCTGGCGCGTTAATTTATTTCATCAGCGCTTATTTAAGTGGTAGTTTAAATATTTTGCTTGAATCACATCTTTTAAAAAGAAGGAAAAATGGTCAAATCTCAACCTTCTGAGTTACAAATTCCTTGTCCCTATTTTTCCAAATGTGGCGGTTGTGATTTTTTAGATTTAAGCAAAGAAAATTATCGGAAATTAAAGCAAAAAATTTTAGAAAATTATCGCGAAGAAATAGACTGGATCTGGATTGAAGGCAATTCACGTCGTAGAATAACTTTACAAGTTGGTCGCAAAAATCAGCTGGGATTTTTTGCTAAACAATCAAAAAAAATTGCTGAGATTGAAAAATGTTTTGTTGCTGAAAAAGCCATTTCTGAACTGATTTTAGTACTTAAAAAATTTTTAAAAAACCAAGAGCAGAATTTTTTTAGCAAAATATCAATAACCTTATTTGACAACGGTTTGGATTTGATTTTCTTCGTTGAAAGAGAGCCAAGTTTTATACAATTACAAAAAATTATTTCTTTTGCCAAAGAACAAAATTTTAACGCTTCTTATCGCTTTAAAAATAATTTGACGCCAATTTTTTTAAGTAGAAAAAATCAGATTTTTTTTGATAACTTTAAAATAAATTTAGATTCAGATATTTTTATCCAAGCAACAAAATCAGGTCTTGAGGCTATTATTGCAATTATTAGAAATTTTATAAGTCAAAATAAAAATATTAAAAACGTCGCTGATATTTATTCAGGTTTTGGTGTTTATTCTTTTGCTATTCAAGATTTGATAAAATCAGTTTATGCTTTTGAAGGTGATAAAAAAATGGTTGATTCCATCAATAAAAATGCCGCAGAAAATAATTTATCTCAAAAAATTAAAGCTGAAAATCACGATTTATTTGCTAGTCCAGTAACAAAAAAAGATTTATCTAAATTTGATTTAGTAATCATTAATCCACCCAGAAATGGCGCTTCACCACAAGTTTTAGAAATTGCTAATTCTTGCCTAAAAAATGTTATTTATATTTCTTGCAATCCGATTAGTTTTTTTCGTGATGCTAAAATTTTGCTTGATGCCAAATTTGCGATAAAAAAACTTACTGCACTTGATCAATTTTACGCAACCAAGCATTTAGAGCTTATTGCAACTTTCACAAAATAATAATGCCAAAAAAATCTTTAGAAAAAATTCAAGCCCTTGCCGCGGCATTTTGTAACACACCATTGGTTGAAGTTACTTTTTCTTATAAAGGACAAATCAAGAAAATTTATGGTAAATATGAAGCCTTTAATTTCAGTGGCTCAATCAAAGATCGCATTGCTTTTTATATTTTACAAAAAGCTTATGAAAATGGATCGATTAAAGCTGGAGATACAATAGTCGAAGCTACCAGCGGTAATACCGGCATTGCTTTTGCCGCTTTAGGTCGCGCTTTGGGTCATAAGGTTAGAATCTATATGCCAGATTGGCTGAGTAACGAGCGCTATCAAATTATGGAATCTTTAGGCGTTGAAATTATTCGTATTACCAAAGAACAAGGTGGTTTTGTGCGTTCGATTGAGGAGGCCAGAAGATATGCCGCAATTAATCCAAATGTTTTTTGTCCTGAGCAATTTACTAATCAGCAAAATATTCAAGCTCACTGTGAAACCACTGCTAAAGAAATTTTTTCACAGTTAAAATCAATTAAACTAGAACCAGACTATTTCGTTGCTGGAGTCGGAACAGGTGGTACGGTGATGGGAGTTTTAAAATATTGCCAAGAACATAATTCTAGTTGCAAGTGTCATCCGATGGAGCCTCTTAATTCACCAACTTTAACCACTGGTGGTAAAAAAATTGGCAAACATCGCATTCAAGGAATTAGTGATGAATTTATTCCCGAAATTGTCGATCTAGAAGCTTTGCAGGATATTGTTTCGGTTGATGATGGCGATGCGATTATTATGGCGCAAAAGATGAATCGAGCCGGTTTATCGGTTGGAATTTCATCAGGTGGAAATTTTATTGCTGCTTTAAAATTAATTGCTGAAAGCAAGAAAGATCAAGTTGCGGTAACAATTTTTTGTGATTCATCGATGAAATATCTCTCAACTGATTTGTGTAGAAAAGAGCCGGTAAAGCTAGATTTTTTAAGTACTGAAGTTGAGATAATCGGATATAAATTTATTAAATAATTATGAACAAAAAAATAATTCAAGATTTACCAAATTGGAATTTATCTGATTTTTATTCTTCAATTTCCGATAAAAAAATTGCTGCCGATATTAAAAAAATTGCTACGATAAGTAAAAATTTTAACCAAGATTTTTTTAAAAAAGTTACCAAGCTAAATGCAAAAAAATTGTTTCAGGCAATTCAAAAATATGAAATGATTTGTGAATTAATTGCTAAGGTTAGTTCTTACGCCCAATTGCTTTACGCTTCTGATCTTTCTGATCAAAAAAATTTAGCATTTTATCAAAATACTACTGAAAAACTTAGTGAATATGAAGCTGAACTATTATTTTTCACTTTAGAATTAAACCAAATTTCTGATCAAAAAATTACTCAGCTTTTAAAAGATTTAGCGCTAAAAAAATATCAGCCTTTTATTCGCGACATTCGTTCTTTTAAAAAATATCAGTTAAGTTGCGAATTGGAAAAAATGATAGTTGATAAGAATATTACTGGACGCAGCGCCTTTGTAAGATTGTTTGATGAAACTGTTAATAATTTAAAATTTTCTTACCGCGATAAAATTTTAAACTCACAAGAAATTTTTGATTTAACTTCAAACTCTGATGAAAAGATCAGAAAAGATGCCGCTAAAGCAATTGGTAAAACTTTGCAAGAAAATGCTAAAACTTTTGCTTTTATTACTAATATTTTAGCTAAAGAAAAAGCCATTGATGATAAATGGCGTGGCTTTGCAAGTCCAATATCAGCGCGTAATTTAAGCAATTTTGTTGAAGATGAAGTGGTAGAAACTTTAGTTAAAAAAGTGCAAGAAAATTATAAAAATATTTCGCATCGTTATTACAAAATAAAAGCTAAAATTTTAGGCAAAAAATATTTAAATCATTGGGATCGCAATGCGCCACTTCATAATTTAGAAAATAAAATTATAGCTTGGGATGATGCTAAAAATCTGGTTTTGTCAGCCTATGAAGAATTTCATCCCGAGATGAAAAAAATTGGTGAAGTTTTTTTTGATAGAAATTGGATTGATGCTAAAGTTAGAAATGGCAAAGATTCTGGCGCTTTTTCACATCCAACAGTTCCATCAATTCATCCTTATATTTTGATGAATTATCAAGGAAAAGTGCGCGATGTTATGACTTTGGCGCATGAATTAGGTCATGGAATTCATCAATATTTAGCTCGTAAGCAAGGTTATTTGATGAGTTCAACTCCACTTACTTTGGCGGAAACCGCATCAGTTTTTGGTGAGCAATTAACTTTTCAAAAAATCTTAAAGAATGAAAAAGATTCTAAGAAGAAAAAACTAATTATTGCTGCCAAAGTTGAGGATATGATCAACACCGCAGTAAGGCAAATCGCTTTTTTGGAATTTGAAAAAAAGATTCATGATGCGCGCAAAAATAGTGAAATTTCTTTAGAACAAATTTGTCAGTTTTGGCTTGAAGTTCAAAAAGAAAGTCTGGGACCAATTTTCAAATTTGATGATGAATATAAATTTTTCTGGAGCTACATTCCGCATTTTATTCATTCGCCATTTTACGTTTATTCATATGCATTTGGTGAATGTTTGGTTAATTCTCTTTATGGCGTTTATAAAGCAAAAAAAGTAAATAACTTTGAAGAAAAATATCTGCAAATGCTTGAATATGGTGGCACCAAGCATCATAAAGCAATGCTAGAACCTTTTGGTCTTGATGCTAAAGATCCAAAATTTTGGCAGGCAGGATTAAATGTTATTATAAGCTATATCGATCAATTGGAGGATTAATGCTAAATCAGGATTATGCAGAAAAGTTATTTAATTTACTTTATGAAAATGTTGATGGTTATGCAGTCTCTCATCAAGCAAGACAAGACATTGAAAATAAAAGTGACTTACTTTATGGCGAACTACCTTTCAAAACTTGGATTGAAATTGTTGAAAAAGCAGCGCCAAAAAAAGATGGTATTTTTTTAGATATTGGTTCTGGAACTGGTCGAGTTGTAATGTTATCTTATTTATTTTTTGATTTTAAAAAAACTATTGGAGTTGAATTGCTCAAAGGATTGCATGACAAAGCTTGCGAGGTGCAAGAAATTTTTGAAAAAAATATCAAATCGCAAATTGCTAATCAAGTTCTCAATCGTGAATTAAAATTTTTTAATCAAAATATTTTTGAAGTTAATCTAAGTGAAATTGATTTTATCTTTATGAATCATCCTTTTAAAGATCGTGATCTGTTTGATAAGTTAGAACAAAAGTTTTTGCGCGATCTAAAACCGCAAACTAAAATTGTTACTACAATCCGCGCTTTGAAAGATAAGGCTTTTAAGAATTTAGGAAGTCAAAAATATCAATTTAGCTGGGGCGAATCCACCGCTTATTTTCATGAAGTGTAATTTATCAAATTAAAACCATGTTTGAATTTGGTTTTAAGTTTGAATTGCTTTACAATCATCAAGTCAGTTTATTTGCGGTTTTAAAAAATTTTCTAAGAAACTAATTATTCAAGCGATTTATAATTTCTTGACGGTCAATTAAATTAACCAAAAATTTTAGTTCAGGTCCGTGTTCAACGCCAGTCAAGCTTAATCTAATTGGCATGAATAATTCTTTACCTTTGCGACTAGTATTGGTTTTGATTTTTTCTAACCAAATTTCCCAGCAGTTTAAAGCTTTGGTATCTTCCGGTAAAAGCTTTGCAGCGTTTAATAAAAATTCTTTATCTTCTGCTTTGTTATTATAACGAAATTCACTTTTACAAATTTGCCACCAGTTTTTTAGATCACTTAGAAAAACAATATTTTGTTTTAGATGGTTAAAAAATTGTTCGTCAATTTCAGCTTCAGCAAGATCAAGATTTTTTAGCTCGGTCTTCACATCTGAAAAGCTAAGCTTTGCTAATAGTTTTTGATTAATGTTGGTTAACTCAGAAATATCATAATTAGTTGATGATTTAGAAAACTTATCAAAAGAAAAATTTGCTACTAATTCGTCAAAGTTTTTATAAATTGTCAGCGGATCGCAAGTGCCAATTTGTGCTAATAAATTAATCACAGACATTGCCTGATAACCTTCTATACGTAATGATTTAATATCAAAACCACCTTCGCGTTTGGAAATTTTTCCAGCATTGGCTTTAACCAAAGCTAAATGAGCAAATTCCGGCGCCTTGGCGTTCAAAGCTTCAAAGATCTGAATTTGAATTGCAGTATTGGTAATATGATCTTCGCCGCGAATAATATCGGTAATCGCAAACTCAATATCATCAACTACTGAACAAAAAGTGTAGGTTGGAACGCCATTATCGCGTACTAAAACTGGATCAGAAAAATGCCGACCTTCGTAAGTAATTTTGCCTTTTATCTTATCGTTCCAGCTTGTGATTTTGTCATTTAGCAAAAAACGATAATGCGGTTTTAAGCCAGAAGCGCGTAAGCTTTGCTTTTGTTCAAAAGTTAAATTCAGAGCAGCGCGATCATAAATTGGTGTTTTACCGGAAGCGATCTGAGCTTTTCTTTGCAAATTTAATTCAGCCACGCTTTCAAAACATTCATAAAGCCGACCACTTTTAATTAGAAAATCTTTTGCCTGTTCATATTTTTCCAAACGATCGGATTGTTTGAATGAAAAATCATGTTGCAAACCCAGCCAATTCATATCTTGCAAAATCATTTCGCGATATTCATCGCGAACGCGCTCAACATCTGTATCATCAAGACGTAGTAAAAATTTTCCGCCGGTTTTTTTAGCATAAAGAAAATTAATAATAGCGGTTCGAATATTACCAATGTGTAAAAAGCCGGTGGGCGATGGTGCAAAACGACAGATTTTAGTTTCTGTTTTTGAATTCATATTTGCGTTTTAAGAAATTTTATTTTTTTGAATTGGCTTGATAAACTCGCGATTTTGCGGCGTATCGGGAATTAAAAAATCGCTGCCACAATTTTGACATATTCTTTTTGGTTTAGATTTGCGCCACATTGCGTAAATTGGCGCTGGAATTAATAATGTAATCCATAAAATAAATTCAATTAAAGCGCTGCCGCGTTTATTGTTCTTGATTTCAGAACTTTTTTTACAATCGCCACAAATTAATCGCTCAGACATTAAATGATGAATTTATTTGTAATCGGATAGCGCCGATCTTTATCAAAAGCCAAATCAGAAATTTTCGGTCCCAAGCAAGATTGTTGGCGTTTATATTCGCTACCATAAAAAAGTTTGGCAACTTTTTTTACTAAATCTTTGGCAAAACCGCTAGCGATTATTTCGCTAATTGATTTTTGTTCTTCAATTAAGGCGAATAAAATTTTGTCTAAAATTTCATATTCAGGTAATGAATCAGAATCTTTTTGATCTTCGCGAAGTTCAGCGCTAGGAGCTTTAGTAATAATATTTTGCGGAATTAAATTTTTATTTTGATAAAGTGAAATTTGAGGAACATTTTGATTGCGCCAATTCGCCAGCTGATAAATTTCGCTTTTATACAAATCTTTAATTGGATTAAAAGCGCCGCACATATCGCCGTAAAGTGTAGAATATCCGCAAGCCAATTCAGATTTATTTCCGGTTGTAAGTAAAAGCGCGCCAGAATCATTTGAAATTGCCATTAAAATATTGCCGCGAATTCTGGCTTGTAAATTTTCTTTTGCCAAAGCAGAAATATTGCCAAGGCTTATCAACATTGAACTAAAAGCCATTTCAATTGAAATAGTTTGCAGATTTATGCCAAGATTTTCGGCGCATTCTTTGGCGTCAATCATTGAAGATTGAGGATTAAAACGACTTGGTAAAGCGTAAAGCATAACATTTTCGTAAGAAAAAGCATCAACTGCTATTGTTGCTGTAAGTGCTGAATCAATGCCTCCGGACATTCCAATAACTACTTTTTCAAATCCATTTTTCTTAACATAATCACGTAATCCCAAAATAATTGCCTGATAATCGCGCGATGTTTGATTACTTAATTGATAATTTTTAGTTTTGGTTAAAGAAACTTTTCCTGTTTTGCTAAGTTCAATTATGGCTGAGTCTTCCGCAAATTCAGCCATTTGTAAAACAGTTATACCTTCAGAATTCATCACTAATGAGCTGCCATCAAAAACCAGAGAATCTTGTCCGCCAACTTGATTTATATAAAGTAAAGATTTTGTTAAAGTTTGACAAAAATTTTGGCAGATTTTGTGGCGCTGTTGATATTTACTTCGACTGTAAGGTGAAGCGTTGATTACAATTAAATTATCAAAAATTTGTTCGCGCAGTAAGAATAAATTTTTGCTATCCCATAAATCTTCGCAAATTAAAATTGCCAAAGTTTGACCGCGAAATTCTATCAAAGAAATTGCGTTGTCAGCTTTAAAATATCTTACTTCGTCAAAAACGCCGCGATTGGCTAAAGTTTTTTTATTAATAATTTTTTTGATCTCGCCATTTTCAATCAATAATGCTGAGTTAAAAATAACTTCCTGATTGCTGCGATTAATTACTGAAATTGGTGCGCCAAGCAAAATAGCGCATTTAGAATCTTGAGTTATTTTTAAAATTTCCAAAACTTTTTCTTTTACCGCATCAATAAAATATTTTTTTTGCCATAAATCTTGGCAAGGATAACCGCAAATTGTCATTTCAGGAAATATCACCAAATCGCAATTAGCTTCGCTGGCTTGTTTAAATTGCTGCAAAATTTTTTGACAATTGCCTTCAAGATCGCCAGCTGTTGAGTTAATTTGTGAAAGCTGAATTTTTAATTTTGACATGCCAGATCGTAAAATTTTTCAATCACAGTGCGAACATTTTGTGCGCCTTGCGTTATATTAATTTTAGCACGAAATTCAGAAGAAGATTTTAAGCCAGAGCTATACCAGCCAATATGCTTACGCGCCAAAGGAATTGCGGTTTGTTCGCCATAATGATCAATCATTTCATTAAAGTGATTTAATACGATTGACCTTTGTTGTTCAATTGTAGGAGTCAAATCTTTTTCTTCGCCCTTTAATTGCGCCGTAATTTGGGCAATTAACCAAGGCTTTCCATAAACAGCGCGTCCAATCATGACACCATCAGATTTTGATAATTCTAGCGCTTTTTTGGCTGTGGCAAAATCTTTAATATCGCCATTAGCAATAACTGGAATTTTTACCGCTTGTTTGGTTTGAGCAATTAATTGCCAATTGGCGTTACCATTATACATTTGACAGCGCGTGCGTCCATGAACTGTTAACATTTTAATTCCAGCATTTTCAGCCCTTTTTGCTAAAGTTGGTGCATTGAGATTTTCATAATTCCAGCCTAAACGCATTTTCATAGTTACCGGAATTTTAACTGCTTTGACCACTGCTTCCATAATTTTTGCTGCTAAATTTTCATCTTTCATCAAAGCTGATCCGGCAAAACCATTAACTACTTTTTTTACCGGACAACCAAAATTTATATCGATGATATCGGCGCCTAAATCTTCATTTAACTTTGCTGCTTCTGCCATAACTTCTGGTTCGCAGCCAGCAAGTTGAACGGAAAGCGGATAGACATTTGCATCTTTTTGACATTTTTTTAATGATTCGCGAGTTTGTAAAATCATAGCTCGAGAGGCAATCATTTCCGAAATTAATAAAGGTGCGCCAAAAGATTTAACCAAGCGCCGAAAAGGCAAATCAGTAACACCCGACATTGGCGCTAACAAAACATTATCCTCAATTTTTATATTTCCGATTTCGATCATAATTTAGATTTTTTGGTGCTCTCGGCATGAGTCGAACATGCGCTCACGGTTTAGGAAACCGATGCTCTATCCACTGAGCTACGAGAGCTTTAT
>JANRKR010000114.1:0-1866 GCA_033763375.1 Rickettsiales bacterium | reverse complement strand
GCCAGAATCTGAAAAAGCGCCAAAAATTTTACTTTTTTTTCGCTTCATCGACTCCCCGCACCGTGTACTGTTTCAATCGCCGGTTGTAGGCCACATCCCAGCCATCGTGGCGGCGGATCTCGGCAATCCCTTCCAGCTAGTCAAGCCAGAGAGATCAGACAACCTTCCAATCAATGGCTTGCGGTCTTCGCCGTCTTGGTTAACCGGGAGTCATTTAGCATCGCAAAAAGATCATGGCCCCTCTCCAATTCTTCCCTTTGAGCATTCAGCAATACCGCGGTGGGGTAAGCCTTGATGTTAAAACAGGATTTTAATTCCAGATTTTGATCATACCAATTTAGCCACTTGAACTTATACTTTTTCACTACGGTTTCCATTTTCTCAATGGATGGATCAACACTGATCGAAACAAAGCGAACTTTTTTAGGACCAAGCTTGGCGATGGTTTTCCGGTTGATCACAAAGGAAGAAAGACAAGGGCTACAGGCCGCGTGCCAAAAATACAAGATGACCATTTCTGGACGATCAGTTATTTTTGCGTCCAATAAGTCTTTCGCCAGCAAAGCCTCAAAGCAGCTGGCCGATTGGGCTCGCAAAGCAACTGTGCTGAAAAGCAAGCCAATTGACCAAAAGAAAAGTACTTTTTGTTTCATTTTAAAATTATTCTCATGTGAATTTCTTCGTTAAAATCTTTCACTGACGATATATTTCCGTTTTTTAGCGTTAATAATCTCGGATAAATGCTATATGATTTGGCTGATGCTAATAGATTCTCACTATCAATTAACACATTATTTTTTTCAAGCATGTCACCCAGTTGGATTTTCAATAATTTAACATCACCAATTTTAGTAAATACAATTAGAGTTGAATCTAATCTATCATAATTTTCTAATACAAATAATGTTGCCCTCGATATGCAACCAGAACAACCAGCCCTAGGAATTATTAAAGAATAATTATAATTATTCAAATCAACACAATCAGTTAGATCAATATAGGCTTTTTTAAAATAACTACTAGTTGAAATTTCTTTGTCACTAGTACATGAACTAAAAAAAAGAAATAAAAATAAGATCTCAATAATCTGAGACTGGCTTAAATAGTTACTTTTGACAAAATAGTAAATTTGAAAAACAGAACTACTTTTTTGAAACTTTAAATAAGTCAAATTCAAGATAGTTTTCATCTTGCTCATATTTCTGCTTGTTTGCGATGTAAAGCCCATTTTCCCCTACAAAATACATCAAAAAATAATTTTCATTTCCAATAAAAGTTTCACCCAATTTTTGAAATTTCTCGTCGAGACAAATGATGGAAACTGCACGGATTGGTGCCCCCTGGGGGTCAAAAAATTGGGCCTCGCTTAATGGATGCAGGACAAACCGATAGTAAATTTTGCGATACTTATCGTAAACTAGATTATAGTATGCTGGATTGGTAAATACGTGCTGGTCAACTTCAAGTTTATCAAACACCTTGTTGGTGTTTTTTGACAGTGGCTTTATTTTCTCAAAGTATTCGCTTTTGACGCTGGCCACCACAGAACTTTGTCGCCGGATTAGATCAAATTTGTACAGATGATTATCGATTGGGAAAGCATAATAAAAGGCATTATCCCACGCGTGATAGGTGCCATGCATGTTGTAATTGGGCGATTGTTCACCCCAATTTGCCTGATTGTAGAGCTGCGGCCGGGGACAAAAGAACTCCAGCTTTTCGGAATTTAAGTCGAACAAAAACAAATTATTTAATTTTGTATGATCTTCTTGATGATCATGACTGTTGGCAATGAGTCCAATTAAGTTAGGTTTGACAAAAAAAGCTTGAGAATTGTTAGACACACTGGGATAAGCCGATCCTTTA
>JANRKR010000113.1:0-13443 GCA_033763375.1 Rickettsiales bacterium | reverse complement strand
GCAACATCGCGCATTATTCCGCTCATGCCGGCAACTTTAGCGCCGTCGCCAATTTGAATATGTCCATTAATACAACAAGCGCCACCAATTTGAACAAATTTACCAACTTTTGTGCTGCCGGCGATCGCGGTACAACCAGCTATTACGGTGCCTTTTCCAATAACAACATTATGAGCAATTTGTACTAGATTATCAATTTTGACGTTATCGTTGATAATAGTGTTTTCAATAGCGCCACGATCAACGCAACTATTTGCGCCAATCTCAACATCATTGTGAATTTCTACAATTCCAAGTTGTAAAATTTTATGGTTAAAGCCAGCGCTATGAGCAAAACCAAAACCATCTTGTCCAATTTTGGCGCCATTTAAAAATATACAATTATTTCCAATCACCGAAAAAGAAATTACGACATTGGCGTTGATAATACAATTATCGCCAATCACACAGCCATCAAGAATTGAAGCATTTGGTGCAACCAAACAATTTTTACCAATCTTAACATTTTTGCCAATAAAAGCACTTGGAGCAATAACACTGTTTAAACCAATTTCTGCAGTTGGATGAATTAAGTTATTTTTATCAAATTCCGTAGTTTTTGGCTCATACAAAGCTTGAGCAATTTTAGCGTAAGCAAAATAAGGATTGCTGTGAACAAGCAAAATCATATCTTGAGGTGCTTTATCTAAATATTTTTTCTCGGCAAAACAAAAACCTGCTTTTGAATTTTTAAATTCTTCAAAATATTGACCTGAACTAAAAAATGAAATTTGATTACGATCTGCTTTTTCAAGAGTAGCAATATCAAAAACTTTCTGACTGCTATCAATTTCACCAATTAATTGAGCGTCACTAATTTCAATGATTTGCTTTAGGGTTAGAAATTGTGATTTTTTTTGAAAGAAATGTTCACGATAATTCATAATTTATAAGCTATGAAGAGTTTTAAAATAAACTTCTGAAATATAACGCTTACCTTTTTCACCTCTTTTGAGTTGAACAATAACATCAATAACATTGTGAATATAGGCTGTTATTTCAGAAGGAGCCAAACCAAGTCCAGCTTGCATTACCATCATTTTTAATTGTTCCATTGCCATTTTTGGAGTATCGGCATGAAGCGTAGAGATTGATCCGGGATGACCTGTATTGATTGCGCGTAAAAAACTAAAAGCTTCAGCGCCACGCAACTCGCCAACAATAATTCGTTCCGGACGAAGACGCAAACAAGCTTCGATCAAATCTTGGGTGGTAACTTTGGCGCGACCTTGTCCGCCTTTTGAAGCGATTAAATGTACGCGATTTTTGTGGTTAGTAAGATCAATTTCGCGAGCATCTTCAACGGTAATTAATCTTTCTTCATGAGGAATTGCCTGAATCATGGCGTTAGTAAAAGTTGTTTTACCGGTTGAAGTTCCGCCCGAAACAATAATATTTTTTTTGTAAAGAACTGAGCGCAATAAAAAATCTTTAATTCGATTTAGTTTTAAAAGTTTAGCTAGAATTAAACTGTTTTTATCTTCAGCTTCGCCAATTGAAGCATTGGAAAACATTCCCATTTTTTCGTAATCATCCAAACTCCATTTTATAGCAGAAGGTTTACGAATTGAGATAACTACGCATCCAGGTTCACAAGCTGGCGGAAACACAACTTGAATACGATAACCATTAGGTAAAGTTGCTGAAAGCAAAGGTTCTTCTTCGCTAAGTCTTTGCTCTGTAGATTGCGCCACTAAACGTGCTAAAGATTTTAAGTGATTAAGATCAAAAGTTGGCAATTCTTCACAAGTCATATCGCCTTTATTTTCAATCCAAACTTCTTTTGGACGATTGATTGAAACCTCGCTGACGCCTTCTCTTTCCAGAATTTCTTTTAAAGGTAACAAATAGGAATCAAGAGCAGCAATACTCATTTTTACTAAAATTAATTGATTAGAATAAAATCAGAAAACCGCCCAAAGCCACAAAACCTCTATTATCAGAAGATTCTGAATTTGTTTGCTGATTGGTTTTAAATCTGAATTTAGTGATTTCAAAATAAGGTATAAAATCTTTGTTAAGCTTATAGTCAAGACCAAGCGAATTTGCCTGATAAGTATTTTTTTCAAAACTACTATTTAAATTGGTTACACTTATTGAGATATGACCAAGCTGATAAGCAAGTCCGTAAGTTTTATAAGTGGCACTTTTAAAATTTTGATTAGTTGCTTGTAAAGATTTATTCCACGAACCATAAGAAGCACCAAAAGTAAAACCAAAATAAGCCATAGTTGCGCCAAAATCAAAAGCTGAGAGATTATTTTGCGTAGCTGATTTTGATTTACCCGATTCGCTGGTAGCAAAAAAAGCATAATCAAAATTGTTAAAACTATTGGTATAATTGGCTGCAAGACTAATTACATTAATGGCAGCATTATTTTTGCCATTAAAAACTGTTGAAGAAATAATACTGTCAGAAGTATTTGGCGTGTAGGTTACGCCAATTTGTAGACCAGAAATTCTAGGGCTATAATAATTTAATTTAGTGGCGTCTTCTGCGCCGTTAAAACTATTTGAACGCAAAATTTTAATAGAATCTTGATTTAGTTGAGAACCTCCAAGAGCTTGATTGGAGTGACCCAAAGGCGATTGCGCAATTAAAATAAATTGTGAGTTAACTGGCAAATTAATATATTTTAAATAATTGCCATTAATGCCGCCATTTCCTCTCGCAAAACTGGCTGGACCAACTTTCATTTTTTGATTAACTGGTATATTGTCGCCAATTTCAAATTTACCAAAAGTTTTTGAATCTAAGTAAATAAAACCCTGATCTAAATTAAGCGTTCCTTTATTTTGTGCCGAAGAAACTTCTGATTCAAATTTAAATGATAAACCAAATTTATCTTCTTTGATTGCCGATTTTTTGTTCTCAAGTTTAAGATAAAGCTGCGAGTTATTTTCTAATGCTAAATCTTTGTTCTGACGATTATTTTTTCCATCTTCAAATTGTTTTTGCTCATAAATAAAAGATTGATTTCTGACAGCGCCAGAAAAATTAGAAGAACCTTGAACTAAAAAATTAGCAAAAGATGTTTTAAAAACTTTTTCAGTTGAAGCAGCTAAAGCAAAGGCGGGAAATAAAGCTGATAAAAAAATAATAAAAAATTTTACTATGACGCTGATCTTATAAACTTTAGATTTCACTATAAATTTTATTGAAGACATCGAACTCTATAAAAAGTTTTGGTATATACCAAAACATAAATCTCTTGATCTGGTTTTTAATTAACTCAATTAACTTTATCTTTTTGGCTAAAAATTATAAAAAAGCCTTGAGCCGTATGGAAATACGACTTCGTTTTTTTACAATTTTTATCTCAAAAATATTTCGTTACTTGAGTCAACAGATTTATGTTTTGGTATAGTCTGAATTTGATTAAATTAAATTTTTAAAAACAAGTTATGGTTTATCTTCCACATTGGCCAAGTCCTGCAACTCTTGGCAAAAGACAAATAGATTATGAAACTGTTTTTGAAAGAATGTCTTTAGTTCTAAATAAACTTAATAATCCACAACAAAAACTTCCGCCGGTAATTCATATTTCTGGCACTAACGGTAAAGGCTCAGCAACTGCATTAATTGCCAAAATATTTTCCTGCGCTGGTTATAAAGCTCATATTTATACTTCACCACATTTACATGATTGTAATGAGCGTATTGTTTTAAATGGCGAAAAAATTTCTGATAATTTTCTTTTTGAAGTTATGGAAGAAACCAGAATTGCCGCAGCAGAAACTGCATTAACTTTTATGGAAGGTTTTACAATTGGTGCTTTTTTAGCTTTTGCAAAAATACCGGCAGATGTTGTAATTATTGAGTGCGGAATGGGTGGTAGAATTGATGCTACAAATATTATAGAACAGAAATTAGCTACTTTAATCATGCCAATTTCTTTTGATCATACTGAATATTTAGGAAATTCAATTGAGCGAATCGCACTTGAAAAAGCCATGATTATGCGCCACAAAACTCCTTTGATAGTCGCTTCGCAACCACAAAAAGCCAAAGAATTAATCAAAATTTTAGCAGCCGATCAAAAAATCAGAACATATTTTTACGATGAAGATTTTGCAATTTTTGTTGATGAAGAAAATGGTGAATTTGATCTACAATTTGGCGATAAAATCTTGGAAAATCTGCCGCGACCTGCTCTTCTTGGTTCGCATCAATATATTAATTTTGCCAGCGCTATTGCAACTATTTTAGCAATTAAAGAAAAATTTATCATTGATGAAAAGGCGATTAGATTGGCAATTAAAAATGTTAACTGGCCAAGTCGTTTAGAAAAAATTACCGGTAATTTGCATAGAATTTTAAAAAACTCTAATAGCGAAATTTGGCTTGATGGCGCTCACAATATTGCTGGAGCTTTTGCTTTAGCGCGCTTTATTACCGAAGAAAAAGCTTTAAAAACTTTTATTATTTGTGGCTTTAGTCGCGGTAAATGTAAAAAAGAATTTTTACAAATGTTTAAAAACATTGCTGAAATTATTGCAATAAAAGTTGATGGCGAACCTTATCCAGAGAGCGCCGAAACTATTTCTGCAATTGGCAAAGAAATTAATGTGAATGTTTTTGCCGCTCAAGATTTACTTTCAGCACTTTACTACATTAACGAAAAAAACGGTAATCAAGCTTGTCGGATTATAATTTGCGGCTCACTGCATCTGGCGCGCGATGTAAAAAAGTTTTCTGCCTTATTAAGTTTTTAACTTTATACTAAAAGCTAAATCTACTTATCAGAACTGTTCACAAAGTTGATTATTTCTTACTTCCAAAACGATCTCGCCATTTGGTAGATGATTCTCCTTCTGAGTAACTTTCTTTTTCGTTTTCTTTAATTTTGGGTAAGAAATTTTTTTTTGATAAAACCGCAAATCTATAGTTTTTAACATCTTCGCGAAACTTCTTAAAACAATTTTCAATACATTCTTGAGCTAGCTTTGGAGATAGTTTTTGTTTGGCGATGTTGATATCTTCATACTCAAGAGAATATTTTTCTAATATCTTCTTTACTGATTTTCTATCAGTTGCTAGTTGTAACTCTTTTTCCAGAGAATTTATGTTTCTTCTAACTTGCAGCAATTCTTGCGTAAAGTCTGGAAGCGCCTTTATAGGAAGTTCCATAAATGTTCCACACATTGCTGACGTTATTTTAATTATAGCATCCCTTTCATCTCTGTCTTCTTGCTTTGGTTGCAGCCTCAAATATCCAGAATAATTACCACCACTACCTACAATTTTACGTGGATCGTAGGTTATTCTACTCAGATTTTGATTTTTCATCCGCGTACCTTGATTTTTTTTATCATCGCAAGAAAACTGGTGAAGAATTTTTTGAAGTCAAATTATCATTTGAGCAAGAATTTAAAGGGTTTTCATAGTCTATTTTGGACACTCTTTCTTGAATATTTCTAGATAACCATTGCACTAAACCTTCGGATTCACCGCTTTTTGTTTTAATTATTTCACTCCAACCCATATTACCATTTTCTCTGGAGTTTTCAATTACTGAGTTATTTAAAAATCTGTCCATAATATCTCGATAACTTTTTTTTCCAAATAATACCAAATCTGGCAGCATATGAGCAAATCCGATCTGAGCTTGTCCAACCGTTTTTATCATCTCCTCTAAATCATTACTTCTTGGTAAAGTGTCTTTATTATATTTTGGAGTTTTACTTTTAATTCTTTCTTCTGTTTCAGGATTTATCTTCATCACATCGCACCACTCTTCTTTGCTAACCGCCCAATCTCCTTTCACTTTGTTAATGGTGTAGGGATATGTTTTTTTTAAACTTGGGTAATAAAATAACTCACCCATATGCTGAGTGATTTGCTCCTGAACTTGTGGAAGTATTATTTCCACTAATTTATCGCTTAGGTCAAAATCTTTTTCTTCTAATCCAGAGAATATTGAATTTATTTGTTGCTCTTTAATTCCCCATTTTTTCTCTAATTTTTTAAGAAATTTTGAGTCATCTAATAATTCTGATCTTTTCCCTGCTGATCTTGAAGCTTCTAAAGCTCTTTTTAAGAAATTGGTTAATAACAATAGATTATTTTTAGCTTCCTTCTCTTTACCGGTATTTGGATTTGGAGCAACTCCTTCAGTTGGGTAACTGACATTTGGCATTTTATTGGCACCAAGCAAACAAATATCCATTGCAGATGATATCATTTCGGCATATTTAGCTCGAGCAGAGCGTATTAAAGACTCGTGAATTATATCATATTTTTCTGATAAAAAATTTGGATTAGTTTCTTTTTGCACCTTGAGAAATCGTTTTGTAGTTCTGAATTCCATAGCTTTCTTAGATAATTCATTCAATCTTAAATTCATCTCTGACATGGCTTTATCACTTATCGAAAATGATGAAAAAGCCTCAGTAATTTTTTCAGCAGCTTTGGATATTTTTTGACCAGCAATCGCTTCTTTGGCTATCGATTCATAAACTACATAAGCAAGAGCATGCTCAACTTGTGGACCAGCAACAGTTCGACCACGATCACCGAAAGTTACTGTTTTGCTTCCCAAGCTAAATCTTGCTTTGACTCTTCCTCCGCTTTCTGTTTCGCCAATAATTGTTTCTGTGGAAGATTCGCTATCCGAAGATTCAACATGCTGTAAATCACTTTTTATTTGTTCTTCTGATAATTCTTGAAACAAATCTTGATCCAAAAATAAATCCTCTCGATCTATATAATCATCTTCATTTTCATCTGATTTCTTCTTATCGTCATCTAATCTAAGTGATTCCATCTTTAAGTCTTCTTCTGATGTTTCTTTAGAAGAATATTTATCGATAGACTGAATTATCTGATCTCTTGTGTAGCCAATAAAAAACAAGCTTTTTATTTGATCATCTAATTTTTCTTGTGTTAGTTTTCTTCTTTCCGATCTACTCATAGAATTATTTGAGTTCTAAATTGAATTGCTACACACCGAGCAAATTATATTACTTACAGTAACCAAACAAGGTCCATATCCCAATCTTTAATCGATTAAAATTGTTTAATAAAATCAGCCGTTATTTGTAAAATTTCCTGATCTGGTTTTGTAACTTTTTCATTGGCTAAATCTTTTTTAACGCGCTCAAGTAAAGGCTGATGCAACTTTGCCAATATTTTAAGTAATTTTTCGCAATGAGTTTTATCTTCATATTTGGAAAAAATAATATGCGAAAGAAATGCCGCGCATAAAATTGAATTACCTTGTAGATTATCGCCAAAACAGTGATATTGCTCACTTCGGCTTAGAATAGATTTTTTTTCCAAAGCTGCTAATTCATCTTCTTCATTTTGGCTTTGCAAATTAAAATATTCTTCACAGTGAGTTAAAATTTTTTTTGCAACGCAATTAGAAGTAACAACTGATATAGATCGGTTATATTTTAATCTTTGGGCAAAAAGATTAATAATTTCCGGCGATTCAACGCCATTATGTTCAAAAATAATATCTTGTAGAGTTGTATTAGTTTTTAAAAGCTTGATTAAAGCTTCACAGCCAACTGCAGTTAAATTAGTGTTGGCAAGGTTTAAAACAGATAAGGTATAATTTTTTGACAATGCATCTGCTAAGATTTTTGTGCCCTCATCACCAACATTATTGTTACGTAGATAAATAGTTTTTAAGGAAAAATTTTTGGTAAGGCTTTCAGATAAAGCTTTTACTCCTTCAAGCGTAATTTCATTTCCACCTAAATATAAATGTTCCAAAACTTTATTTTTTAATAAGGCTTTAGCCAAAGATTTTGCACCTTCATCGCCAATTTTTGCACCTCTTAAATATAAAGTTTTGAGTGCACTTTTTTTACTTAAAATATCGGCAAAAGCTGCTGCGCCTTGTGCGCCAATATTACTATTGCCAAGTTCAAGACTTTGTAAAACGGTATTATTTTCTAAAGCTTTAGCCAGAATTTTAGCACCTTCAGCGCCAATTTCAGAATCTTTTATAATAAGATCAATCAGGCTTTTATCGTTATCAGTAAGCTTTTTTAGAGTTTGTTGTGAAATTGACATAGATGAATTATTTTATATATAATGATGATTCTTCCTGATTTAAAAAAGCGAACTTTTCATTTCTTTTTTCAATTACCAGTTGCGAAACAATTTTTGCCGAAGCAGCGCTCATAGTCCAGCCTAAAGAGCCATGACCAGCATTAATAATGAAATTACCATATTTTTTTATTTGGCAAATTAATGGTATTGAGTTTGGTCGAAATGGACGAAAGCCTTGCCATTCTGAAACTTCATTAAAATTACCAAAATCAGAAAATGTTGATCTGATTGTTGATTTTAAAAAGTCGATATGTTGAGTAGCTCTGTCAACTTTGTTATTAGAAAAATCAACAGTTCCAGCAGCGCGAAAAACATTTCCCAAACGACTATAAACAATTCTATTTTCCAAATCACTTAGAGCAATTTGTGGTGCAATAAATTCAGAATCGGCTTTAATTGATAAGCTATAACCCTTGAGCGGATAAATTTTTGGATCAATAAAAATTCCTTTCAAAAGCTTACTGGCAGTTGCACCCAAAGCATAAACATATTTGTCAGCTACAAAAACGCCAAGATTGGTATTGATGCCAGTAATTTTTTGATAGTTGGTAAAAATATTACGAATATCGGCGTTATATTTAAAATTTACCCGATATTTTTCGCGACAGATTTTTTCTAAAGCCGAAGTAAAAATTGCGCTATTGCCGCTGGCATCAAGCTTATAAAAAATTCCGCCAGCTAAATTTTTTTCATCAGCCAGTTTTATTAAAGTTGGTTCTTTCTTAACGCATTGATCTTTATCTAAAATTTCTGCATCGCCACCAAGAGATATTAATAATTCCAGCTCTTTTTTCGCTCTGGCAAAAGATTTTTCACTACGATAGAAATGTAAAATTCCATCATTTTTATAATCAAATTTTAATTCAGCTTCATCTTGCATAATTTGCCGCATAACTTCTCTGCTGTAGTTGGTAAGCTTGAATATTTTTTGGCTTATTTCATCGCTTTTACGCGCAGAAGAATTTTTTATAAATTGGTACAACCAACTTAAAGATTCACGATTATTAAAATCACTAATTGATAAAGATGGCGCAGAAAGAATTTTTGTTTTAAGCAAAGAAACTAAAGAAGATTTGGCTGACCAAGGTTGAATGTGAGAATAGCTCAACTGTCCGCCATTTGCGTAGGAACAACCCAAGCCGCAGGTAAAATTTTTTTCAAGCACAGTAACGTCATGACCATCGCGAGCCAAAAAATAAGCGGTTGTAACCCCAATTACTCCAGCACCCAAAACTATTACTTTCATCGCTAAAATTATTTTTTAAATTTAAAATAAAATTTTGGTGATTATCCCAAGAAGCACAATCAGACCCCGTCATGAAGACGGGGTGACAATCTTGGTTAGGATCTAGCCACATTGTCACCTTTTTATGAAGACTTGGTGGTTAAGATCCAGCCACACTTTCACCCCTTCATGAAGATGGGGTGGCTAGGATCTAGCCACATTGTCACCCCGTCTTCATGACGGGGTCTGAAAAAATTGTGAGTCAAGTGATAATCATCAAAACTTTTCCAAAAAAATTCTTTTTAAAAGTGCTCAATACTATAGAAAATAAAATGAATTCTGGCAGTAAAACCAATATTTTCAATATTCCAAGCAATTATCATTTTTTTGAATGTTTTTATTATTGGTTGTTAGAAAAATTTTCTAATCAAGTTTCACAAGCTATTATTTTTCTTCCCAATCAAAGAAGTTGTAGAGAGTTACGTCAATTATTTTTACAAAAAACTTTACCAGATTCGGCAATAATTTTACCAAAAATAAAAGCTATTTCTGATCTTTCTTATGAAGATTTTTTTGATTTTTTACCAAATATTGAAGTTGAAGAAATCATTGATGAAATACTGCAAATCAAAGTTATTTCGGGAATTGATTCTTTGTTATTTTTAGCTCAGGAAATTCAAAAAATAGATTTGTTTGGTAAAAATATTTCAACGGCTCAGGCTTTGGATATTGCAACTAATTTACAAGATTTATTTGACGAAATTGAACGCGAAGAAATTGATTTAAAAAAAATATATGAAATTGACAATTCTGATTTATCAGCGCATCGCCAAATAACTTTGCAGTTTTTGCAAGATTTTTATCTGCATTTAAAAAATCTACTGATTAAGAAAAATATTCTTTTTGCCGCTTCTTATCAAAACTTTATTGTCAAAAAATTTATAAACGCTTTGGAAAGTTTTGGCAGCAAGTTTCCTATAATAATTGCGGGTTCAACCGGAAGTATTTCCAGCAGCAAAAAGTTAATTAAAGCGATTAACAATCAACAAAATGGTTATGTTATTTTATATGGATTAGACCAAAAATCTGAAATTTTTGATCAAGAAAATCATCCGCAATTTTTTTTAAATCAATTAATTAATTTTTTAGAAATTGATAAAAAAACTATTAAAAATTTTTATCAGAAAAATTTTTGTTTAAATGACAAAAGTAGATTAGAACTGCTTAAACTTGCGATGCTGCCAACATCGGAAATTAAAAAATGGCAAGAAGATAAAATCGAAGCAACTACAGAAAATATTAAAATAATTAATACTATCGATGAATTTCAAGAAGCAAAAATTATTGGTTTAATTGCGGCAGAAAGTTTTTATGAAAACAAAAAAATAGCAATTATAACTAATAATCAAAAACTTGCCAAACTTGTTAAATACCAACTTAAAGAGCTTGAACTTCCTTTTAATGATAGTCGTAATCTTGGCGTTTTTTCTTCACAACTAATCAATTTTATTTTGTTAATTTTTGATCTGATTGAAAGCGATTTTTCGTCAGCAAATTTATTAGCAGTTTTACAAAATCCACTTTGCAAAATTAACAATAAAAATAAAATTTTAACTGATTTTGAAAATAAAGTTTTGCGTCAAGACCGCAAAGAAGCTGGTTTAGAAGGAATTAAAGACAAATTAGAATCACTAAAAATTATCGAGCTAGAAATATTTTTTAGCAATTTTTATCAAAAACTAACGCCGCTGACTTCGCTAAAAAGTCAGCTTGATATTGCAAGTTTCAGTCAGGCAGTGATCGAAGTTTTACAAAAACTCAGCGAGAAAAGTTTTTTCGAACTTTTAGCAGCAGAAGATTGCTACGAAGAACTTCTACAATTTTTTAATACAATAAAAACTCGAGATGATTTTTTAATTGATCCAAAAAATGCTTTAACAACTTTTAGAATTTTATTTTCACAAATAAGTTTCTTTGAAAAATCCGATGCAAATTCAGCAATTCAAATTTTATCAACTATCGAAGCGCGTTTATTGAATTACGATTTAGTGATTATTGCCTCTTTAAATGAAGGAATTTTTCCAGCTCTTGAAGCTGAAAACTGGCTAGGCAAGAAAATTAAAAAAGATTTAGGAATTGATAAAAAATTAAAAAAAGTTGGACAAAATGCTTATGATTTTTGCAACTATCTTTGTAATAAAGAAGTTGTTTTGATTCGTTCTGAAAATAATGATAACAATATTTCAAGCCCCTCGCCTTTTTTGTTAAAATTACAAACTTTAGGTAAAAAATTAAAAATAAATTTTGCTAACGGTAATAAATATTTTATTTGGCTGGAAACTTTAAACCAAGTTAAGCCTTTTAAAATAGAAGCTCCACAACCAAAACCAAAAATTGCATTTCGTCCAAAAAAATTAGCAATTACCGACATTTCAAAATTAATTGCCAATCCTTATACAATCTATGCTAGAAAAATTTTAAAATTATATCAGCTTCAAAAAATTGATTTTGAACCAAGTTATGCCGAGTTTGGCAGCTTTATTCACAAAGCTTTGGAAGAGTTTGTTAAAAAACCTCAAAACTTAGAAACTTCTCTAAAAATATCTTATAAAATCTTTGAGAAATATTTTATTTCAAATGAAGCACGATTAATTTGGTGGCCAAAATTTGAAAATATTTTTACTAATTTTTTTATTCTTGAACAAGAATTGAAAATAACACAAAACCTTGTTGAACTTAATCTGGAACTCTCTTTTGAAAAAGTTTTAATCAGTGGAAAAATTGATCGCGTGGCTTTTAATTGGAATAATTTAACTGATATTTTTGTCGATATTTATGATTATAAAACCGGACAAATTCCAACTAAAGAAGATGTAATTTGTGGAAAACAACCACAACTTACGATAGCAGCTTTAATGTTGCTTGAAGGTTTATACAAAAAAAATGATTCTTTTTCTTTTTTAAATAGAGCAAGTGATATCAAGATTTCTTCATTAAATTATTGGCAGATTAATCTTGCTGCAATCAGCGAAATTAAAAAAATTTCTAACGATATTGAAGAAATAAAAATGTTAATTGCCGCTGCTAAAAATGGTTTAACCAAACTTTTTCAATATTTTGCAAACGAAAATAATGCTTATATTGCTACGGCAAATTCAGAAAAATCTTATCAAAGTGAATATTCTCATCTAGCGCGAAATAAGGAATGGCAATAATACCAAATCTCATCTTAAAAATAGTCTTATGCAGATTCACCTTCAAATTCAAAGCCTGATTTAACATGAGAATTGCTACAACTCGTTATAAAATTATTTTTGAATATGAAGGCGGCAATTATTGCGGCTTACAAAAACAATCAGACCTTCTCAATAAATCAATTGAAGAGGTTTTAGAAAATGCTTTGCGCAAATTTTGTCAACAATCAGTTAAAATTAATTGCTCAAGCCGAACCGATGCCGGAGTTCACGCTTTAAAACAAGTTGCGCATTTTGATCTAAATAAAAAGTTCGATTGCTACAAAATAATTATGGCAACAAATAATTATTTACGCGGTGAAAATATTTCTGTAATTGATTGTGAGATTGTCAGCAATAATTTTCATTGTCGCTTTGATGCTAAAATGCGTCACTATCAATATGTCATAATTAATCGTCGCGCTCCTTTAACTCTTGAAAAAAATCGCGCTTGGCATTTGCCAAAAAAGCTTAATTGTAAAGCCATGAGGGAAGCCGCAAAATTTTTAATTGGTGAACATGATTTTTCAGCTTTTCGTGATTCAGAATGTCAGGCTAAATCGCCGGTTAGAACTATTAAAAAAATTCTTATCAAAAAAAATGGCGATAAAATTACAATTTTAATCAGCGCTAAATCTTTTTTGCATCATATGGTGCGCAATATTATTGGCACTTTAGTTTGGGTTGGAAATAGTAAAATTGACGTGCTAGATGTTAAAAAAATCCTCGAAAGTCATAACCGCACCAAATCTGGTCCAAACGCACCAGCTTGTGGTTTATATTTTTTGGGCGTCGATTACTAAAAACATTTATAACAAATTTAAAATTTGAAAAAATTAGTTTTAATTTCTCTATTAATTTTTTTAACGCCAAAAGTTGTT
>JANRKR010000112.1:0-1725 GCA_033763375.1 Rickettsiales bacterium | reverse complement strand
AGCACGACGATCGCGACCAGTGATTTCTTTTGCAACGAAGAATTTTTGTGGTGCTAAAATTGTGATCGTAATTTTTGGGAAAGTGTGAATTTTGACACGACCTTTAAGCCGTGAAAAAGGCGAGAACTGCGCGCCATCAAGGCGAACTGGCAAAATCATTGCTTCTGTTTTATCAGCGATCATTCCCGGACCTTCGTAAATTTTCATCAATGAGCCAGTAACGGTGATTCTGCCTTCGGGAAAAATTACGCATCTTTTATCTTTTTTAATTTCATTGATCAGGCTTTTAACCGCCATGGGATTGGTTGGATCAAGAGCGAAAGTTTCTGCTAAAGCAAGGAATGGTTTCATCCACCATTGTTTGGAAATGAAAGTATTAACCGCAAACATTGGACGATTTGGCAGAAAAACGGCGAGCAAAATTGCATCCAAAAATGATAAGTGATTGGCGACAATTAAAACGCGATTTCCAGCTTTTTGATAGTTTTCCAAACCTTTAATTTCGACTTTGTAAAGTTTGGTTAAAATGAGGCGAAGTAAGTTTTTAAGCATGGGATTTTAAGTTTCTGTGAACAATTTTACGGATGAAGAAAAAGACGAAAATGTTGAAGATTCCAAGTGTCAGAAAAATTTGAATCAGAGTTAGTTGTAGCGCGATAAAGCCAACAATTACAAAGCTTGAAGCCACCATAAACAAAGCGTTTAGAACGTTATTTGCAGCAACAATGCGCGAGAGAAATTTATTGTCTGATCGATGTTGCATGATGGCGTAAAGCGGAACGATGTAGATGCCGGAAAATATTGCAATGATTAGCAAACTTAAAACTATCAAATAGCTGGCGAAGCTATTCGCAAAAAATTCAGTGAGGCTGATGATATTTTCAGGAGTTTGATAAAGGTTGCTTGCGAAACAGAAAAATAAAATTCCAAGCGTTATGCCAATTGATCCAAGTGGCACAAGTCTTCCGTTGATTTGTCCTTTAAGTAGTTTGTTACACATCACAGATCCAACGCCGATGCCAATTGAGAAAATTGACAAGAAAAGTGTGACGATAAATTCATCGCCATTGATGATGTTTTTGGTGTAAATTGGAAATTGTGAAAGGAATGTTAAACCAATAAACCAGAACCATGAAATACCAATTATTGAAAGCCAAACCGTATTTTCTTTTTTAGCAAAACCGATGATTTTCCAAGTTTGTGAAAAGATGTTAAATCCGATTTTTAAAGCAGAATCAGAAATCGGAGTTTTGGGAATGAAGCGACTTGCAACATAACCGATTACTGCAAAGAACACGACTGCAGCACAAATAATTTCGATGCCATTTTGTGATCTGACTACAACGCCTCCAAGAATCGTGCCAAGTAGAATCGCCAAGAAAGTTCCGCCTTCAATCAAAGCGTTTCCACTTACCAACTCATTGTCTTTCAAGATTTCAGGAAGAAGGCTGTATTTGATTGGCCCGAAAAAAGTTGAGTGCACACCCATCAAAAAAACCAACAACAAAAGCAGATAAATATTTTCGAAATAAAACCCAACAAAAGCAAAAATCATAATCACAATTTCGGCGATTTTGATGATGCGAACAATTTTTGATTTCTCGAATTTATCAGCAATTTGTCCGGCCAAAGCAGAAAAAAGAAAGAAAGGTAAAACGAATAATCCAGAAGCGATCGTTACCATCAATTGCGCATCCATATTCAGTTTGGTTGCAATGTCGTAAG
>JANRKR010000111.1:0-9944 GCA_033763375.1 Rickettsiales bacterium | reverse complement strand
GAATTTAATTCCATATTAAACGAGATTAACTATGTATCAAAGAACACTTACCAAAACAATAAAAGAGATTAATAAAAGCTTCCCGGTTCTTCTTTTAACTGGACCAAGACAAGTTGGAAAAACAACATTATTTGAGATGTGTGCTACAGAAAAAAGGCAATATGTAACTCTTGATGATCTAGATGTTAGACAGATGGCGCAAAACGATCCAGGGCTTTTTATTCAAACTTACAAACCACCGCTGATTATTGATGAAGTTCAATATGCGCCGCAGCTTTTTAGCTACATTAAAATTGCTGTAGATCGCCAAAAAGATAATAAGAAGAAAAATGGCATGTTTTGGCTAACTGGTTCGCAAAAATTTCATTTGATGACAGGCGTTACTGAGAGTCTTGCGGGGAGAGTTGCGATTGTTGATCTATTGGGGTTTTCTAATGCGGAAATTGAAGAAAGAGAAACGGCAAAACCATTTATTCCAGATACAAAATGGATTAATGCCGCGCGCAAAAATATCAAAAAACCAAAACAATTAGACGAAATTTATAAGCAGATTTGGCAAGGCTCTTTTCCGAAAGTGAATGTGGATAAAAAAGAATCTACCCGACAAATATTTTATAGCTCTTACGTGCAAACTTATTTGCAACGCGATGTGAAAGACATTTTAAAAATTTCTGATGAAACTGCCTTTTACAATTTTTTAAGTGCAGTTGCAGCGCGCACTGGCTCTTTGCTTAACTATAACGACTTAGCCAGAGATGTTGGAATTGATAACAAAACTGCCAAATCCTGGCTGTCAGTTTTGGAAACTTCTGGCTTGGTTTATGTTCTAAACAGTTATCACAACAACCTGACCAAAAGATTGGTGAAAGCTCCAAAAATTTATTTCCTCGACACTGGTCTTTGCGCTTATTTAACCAAATGGACTGACGCAAAATCTTTACAAAATGGCGCAATGTCAGGAGCGATTTTGGAAACTTATATTTTCGCTGAAATATTGAAGAGCTATTGGCACAACGGCGTGGAACCGCATTTTCATTATTACCGCGATACCGACCAAAAAGAAATTGATTTGGTGATCGAAACCGCTGACACACTTTATCCAATTGAATTCAAAAAAACCGCCACCCCTTCAAAAACTGCTTCGAAAAACTTTTCTGTGCTTGAAAAGTTTAACAAAAAAATCGGTCACGGTGCGGTGATTTGTTTTGTTGAGAAGGATGTTCCACTGTCGCGGGATGTGACGGCAATTCCGGTTGGATATATCTAAAATTTGATTATATACCAAATCTAAAATCTATTGATATTACTTGATTTGGTATATTGGGGTTCCCCGCAAAGCGGGGCGTGACCCGTGTCACGAAAAAATAAATCAATACCAAATCTAAAGAGTTTAGATTTGGTATTGATTTTTGTAAATCAGGATTCGCTTAATTTTCACCAAACTATTTAGTTGTTAAAGTGCTGTCAAACATTTTTATAGTGCCACTATTCGCCAAAATTTAGAATTACTTCTTTCCAGATATCATATTTATCAGTTGGCAAATTGCGAAGCGGACTGCATAAATCAATTGCTCTTCTTGCATTATCAATGGCAATTTTATAATCGACTTCTTTGGGATCATTATATTTTTCAAAATCAATTGAATCTTCCAAATCAGAATCGATAACGCCATCAACACTAATCGAAACTTTGATTAAAACATTTGCAAATTCTTTTCGATTAGATTCGCCAATTGCGCGCGAATAGCATCTTTTTAATTGTGATTGAATATTAAATTTTTCTCGCGCTGAAAGATCGATATTTTCAAGATTTTCACTCTGACTTTTTTGATCATTCTTGTTAAGATTTTTTTCATTATCAGATTTTTGTTCATTTTGTTGTGGTTTTTTTACACCGATATCTTCCTGTTTTTTTATATCTTCCGACTTTTTTTCATCTGGTTTTTCTTCAATAATTTTTTCTGATTTATTTTTATTTTCTTCTTCCGGTTTTTCCAATGGCTTTTCAACTGGCTTAGTTTTTTCTGGCGTTTCTTTGCTAATTGTAGCTTTAGAAACTGATTTATTGGCTTTAACTTTAGCAGCTTTTTTTGGCGGAGTTGCTACTTTATTTTTTGGTGATTCTTTTTCTGACTTAACTTCTTTAGCTGGCTCTTTCTCAATTTTTTCATCACTTTTAATTTGTGGTAAATCTGTACTGGTTTTTTTGCTGTTAAAATCTTCGCTGCCGGAAAGAGATATTAAGCTGACGGAAATTTCACTCGATTTATTTTTATTGATATTTTCTAAATTGAAATTGGCATAAAGCAGTAATAACAGAATAGAATGCAGAAATAATGAGTAGAGAAGATTTTTGATCATTGATTTAATTCGGTAACTAAAACTACCTGAGTGAATCCGCTTAAATTAACGGTTCTAATAATATCCATAACTCGACCATAATCGATTTTTTTATCAGCGCGAACTTGTATTTTGCTGTTAAGGTTATTGTTGCTGAGTTCAAGCAATCTGGTTGAAAGTAAATTAAGTTTTACGGAGTCATCCTGAATAAAAATTGTGCCGTCATCTTTTATAGAAATTGCGATGGGTTGAGCTTTTTCATTGCTTGGAGCCGCAGCGCCTTTTGGCAAATCAATTTTTATATTGCTGGTCATCATCGGTGCGGCAACCATAAAAATTATCAGTAAGACTAAAAGAATATCGACAAATGGCGTAATGTTGATATCGCTAATGATAATTCTTTTTTTGTTATTTTTTTGATTAGTAAAATTGATGCCCATCAATTTGGTAAATTATTATTTTTTATAACAAAAAGATTGCTGTTCAAAGAAGTTGAGAAGTCAGGATTTTCAAGAGTAACTACGGTGATTTGTTCTAGATCGTTTTTAACTTCCATTTTAATAAACTTTAAAGGATTGGTTGAAAAAATTACGCTAAATTCTCCGGCTTCTTTGCGATTTTTTTTCATAACTGAAATTTTAATTTGATTATCTGATTTTTTAATATCGGTAATTTCAACATCTTTAGCCATAAAAGAAATGTTGGCGCGAGTTAAAAAGGAAGCTGGAGTTGTATTGGTGCTAAGATAGGAAGTTTCGTCAAGCTCAATATCTTTGTAAGCTAAAACTGAACCATTAACAATAATTAGAATTTTCGGCGGACCATCATATTCAAGGCGCATTTTTCCTGGGCGTGATAAAAAAAGCTTTCCTTGAGTTATTTTGCCATCGGCAGATTCCTGAATAAATTTGCTGCTGAGATTGTGAATATTATTTAGATAAGACTCAATTTGAGTAATTTCTTCAGAATATTTTTGCCATGCATTTTCTTCAGATAAATTATTTTTTGCAAAAGAGTCATTGCTAAAAAATAAAAAAATTGCTGATAAAGAAAAAGCTACGCAAGCTAATTGAAACTTGGCGTAGCTTAATATTTCTTTTAACTTTTTTAAGTTGGAATTATTTTTTGTAATATAAGTCTTCATCCAAGGCTCCTTCGGATTTATCAACAATTAAAGTAATAGCGCTATCTCCGGTGATGTTGATGGTAGTTCTTACCATATCTAAAATTCTGTCAACACCAAGTATAATGCCAATTCCTTCAATTGGTAAGCCAACTGATGACAAGACCATACTCATAAAAATTATTGATCCGCTTGGAATGCCAGCGGCGCCAATTGAGCCAAGAGTGCAGGTTAAAACCAGCATCATATAATTTTGTGTGGTTAAATCAATTCCGTAGGCTTGAGCGAAAAATAAGGCGCAAATCCCCAGATAAATTGCGGTGCCATCCATGTTGATACAAACTCCAAGTGGCATTAAAAAGTTGGAGTTAGTTTTTGAAACGCCAAGTTTTTCTTGAAGTTGTGACATTGCCGTTGAAAGAGTAGCTTTACTGCTGCTGGTTGCAAAAGCAATTGATTGGGTGAAGAGGATTTTACGATAAAATGGCAAAGGTGAAAGATGTGCAAAAAGTAAAATCATAACGCCAAATACCAAATATTGGAAAGCACAAGCACACAAAACGACAAAGATGAGTTTTGCTAGAGATTCTAAAATTTCTAAACCTTGAGTTCCAACAACCCAAGAAATATAACCAAAAACACCAAGAGGCGCAAGTTTAATGATGATTTCGATCATTTTAAACGCCATTTGTGATGCTGAGTAAATTACTTCTCTAAGCGGTTTGCCTTTGTCGCCAATCAAATTAATTGTGATGCCGGTAAAAATTGAGAAAACAATAATTTGCAAAAAGTTATCGTTAACCATTGAGTTTAAAGGATTAACTGGAATCAAGTTAAGTAGAAATTCTGTAACTGTAGGAGGAGTTTTGGTAATGACTGCAGTTTGCGAAGTTGAAGTTGAAAGAATAGAATGAAGATCAACGCCTGATCCTGGATGAAATAGAATTCCTGCTGAAAGACCGATAATTACTGCAAAAATTGCAGTCAATATATAAGCGCTAAAACCTTTAAGACCAACGCGAGTAAAATTGCCTTGACCATCCATTGAGGTAATTCCAGAAAGTAGGGCAAAAAATATCAGTGGTACAATAACCATTTTAATCAGACTGATAAAAACGGTGCCAAAAATTTTTAAATCTGCAGCTTTTTCTCCTAAAACTATTCCAGTTACTACACCTAAAATTAAGCCAATAAGAACTTGCTGCCAAAGTTTCATAGTTATGATTTTTTAATTAATAACGAAGTTAGAAAGTTTAGGTTTAGTGGTTGAATTGATGCGATCTTAACTGTGTTAAAATGCCTGCGGAAGAGCCTAGAGAGTAAGGGCAACCAACATTTAATTCTTCTGCAAGTTACAAAGCAGCTTTTTTAATGTCAAGCTTATAACCTGCGATATAAAAAAACGTCTTAAATTTAGTGTTTATTTTTTTTGAAAACTTTTCCATTAAATTTATTATCATTTTTAATAATTTATCTCGTCAAAATATTAGTTTAAAATTTTGCAATTTGACAAAGATTTAGGGCGATTATCCTAAGAAGCGCAACCAGCCCCGTCATGAAGACTGAGGTGACAATTGTGAGAAAGATCACAAAACTATCCTACACCGTCTTCATGTTGTTGTGATTTAATTTTAGATTCGGATTTTGTCACCTGCGTCTTCATGACGGGGTTTTGAAAAAATTGTGAGTCAAGGGATAATCACTAGATTTAGTTTTAAAAAGATTTTGACTTTTAAAAATAAAATCTAATTTTGGCTATCAAATCAAACTAAACTTACTGATCAAAAAACTGATCAAAATAAAGATTCAGCACTTTTAGATTAACATTTTCCAATTAACATTATTGCGACAATCCCAAATGAAAAAAAGTTTCTTACAGTTACTTATTGCGCTTTCTATATTGACTTTCGCCAATGATTCAATTGCATCGACCAAATATATTTCGGTTGGAACTGGTAGTATAACTGGCGTTTATTATCCAGCTGGCGGCGCAATCTGTCGCTTACTTAATCGTGGCAGAAAAGAGCACGGAATCAGATGTTCGGTTGAATCAACTGGTGGCTCGGTTTCAAACTTGAATGCCATTAGAAATGGCGCCCTTGACTTTGGTATTGTTCAATCTGATTGGCAATATCATGCATACAATGGTAGCGGTTTCTTTTCTGATCAAAAACCTTTTAAAGAACTAAGATCGGTTTTCTCTTTATATACTGAAACTTTTACTATTGCAGTTGCTGATAAATCAGAAATTAAAAAACTTGATGATATCGCTGGCAAAAGAGTTAACTTTGGTCCTCAAGGTTCTGGTATGTATGCTACTATGGAGGTTTTGATGTCAGCAAAAGGTTGGAATAAATCCAACTTCAGCGCTGTTACCTATCTTCAACCTTCGGAACAACCAAAAGCTTTATGTGATGGCAAAATTGATGTTATGATATATGCTGCTGGCAACCCAAATGGTGTTTTACAAGAAGCAACTCAAACTTGTAAAACCAGAATTATCAGCATCGATAAAGAGACGGTCGATAAGCTAATTAAGTCCAACTCATTTTATGTTAAAGCTTCAATTCCTGGCGGAATGTATGCCGCAAATCAAAGTACTATTGAAACTTTTGGTGTTAAAGCTGGTTTAGTCACTTCAGAAAAAGTTCCATCTGATGTGGTTTATAACATGACCAAAGCGGTGTTTGAAAATTTTGACAACTTTAAAACTCTTCATCCAGTTTTCTCGTCTTTGAAAAAAGAAGAAATGGTTAAAGAAGGTTTTTCAGCACCAATTCACCCGGGCGCTTTAAGATATTTCAAAGAAGCTGGTTTGTTAAAAGAATAATTGCTGATGATTGCAGCAATTTATTTTGCAGTTCGACAAAGACTACATTCGACAAAAGCTACAAGTGAAAGTTCAAATCCTTTTCTAAATTCAGAAACTGTTAGCTAAAAATAACTAGCTAACAGTGTCTAATTTAAAATGTTAGTTTGAATTTAGATAATTATATTCCATGTTTTTTTACTAGAATTTCCGCAATTTGCACCGCGTTTAAAGCAGCGCCTTTTCTTAAATTATCAGCGACAATCCACAGTGATAATCCGTTGACAACAGATTCATCTTTGCGAATACGAGAAACAAAAACCGCATCTTGAGTTGAAGCCTCAACTGGTGTGATAAATTTCATTTCTTGTGGACGATCAATCACAATAACGCCATCAGTTTTTTCTAAAGCATTACGCGCTTGTGTAACTGAAATTGGTTTTTCAAATTCAATATTTACAGCCTCTGAGTGACAATTAAAAACTGGTACGCGCACGCAAGTGGCTTCAACTTTAATATTTGGATCGAGAATTTTTTGAGTCTCAACTTTCATTTTCCATTCTTCTTTCGTAACGCCATCATCCATAAAAGAATCGATTTGTGGAATAACGTTAAAAGCAATTCTTTTGCTAAATTTTTTTGGTTCTAAAAATTGATTGGCATAGATTTTTTTGGTTGAATCGTAAAGTTCGTCCATCGCTTCTTTGCCAGCGCCGGAAGTTGCTTGATAAGTTGCAACAACAACGCGTTTGATTTTTGCCAAATCATGCAAAGGTTTTAGTGCAACAACCATTTGAATTGTTGAACAATTTGGATTAGCAATAATTCGGCGTTTTTTATATTCTGAAATTGCCTCTGGATTAACTTCGGGAACAATCAAAGGAATATCTTTTTCCATTCTAAAATGGGAAGTATTGTCGATAACTATGCAACCTTGCGCCGCAGCTCTTGGTGCGTGAATTGCTGAAACTTTTCCGCCTGGAGAAAACAGACCAATTTGAGTGTTGCTAAAATCATAATCGTCCAAAACTTGAACTTTTAATTCTTGATTGCCATAAGAAACTTTTTTTCCAAGAGAATTAACTGACGCTAAAGCAACAACTTCATCAGCGGGGAATTTTCTTTCATGTAAAATATTTAAAATTTCACGACCAACATTTCCGGTTGCGCCAGCAACTGCAATTTTACGATGAGACATAGTTTGATTTAGTTAAAAATTATTTTGATTTACTAACGTACAACCCAATTATGATAAAATCATAAATCTTAAATCTAAATTTCTTTTTAATTTATTAATGAAAAAGTTTTTCATAATTGCTGGCGAAGCTTCTGGCGACTTGCTTGGAAGTAAATTAATAAAAGAATTAAAATTACAAAATCCCGATAGTCAGTTTATAGGAGTTGGTGGAAAGTTGATGCAAGAGCAAGGTTTGCGATCAATTTTTGCCATGGAAGAATTATCAGTGATGGGATTTTTAGAAGTTGTGCCGCATCTTTTTAAATTGCTTAAACGAATTGATCAGACTGCAAAAATAATTATGGCACAACAGCCTGATTTTATTATTACTATTGATTCGCCGGATTTTTGTTTTCGGGTAATGAAAAAGCTAAAAAATTTTTCATCTGCTAAAAAAGTTCATCTGATTGCGCCATCAGTTTGGGCTTATCGCGCTTCGCGAGCTAAAAAAATTGCTCAGCTTTATGATTTGCTTTTAGCTATTTTACCTTTTGAGCCACCATACTTTGAAAAATATGGTCTTAAAACAGTTTTTATTGGCAATCCGATTATTGAAAATGCGCCAGATTTTTCTAAAAAAGAATTTTTAAGAAGCCAATTTCGGCAACAATATAATATCTCTAACAACTCAACTTTATTAATCTTAACACCGGGAAGTCGCAATTCAGAAGTAACAAAAATTTTTCCCGAATTTATCGACGCAGTAAATTTATTAGCGACAACAAAATCTGACGTAAAAGTTATAATTCCTTTAATTGACAAAACCCGCAATTTGGTAACACAAATGGCAAAAAATTTAAAAGTTGAATATTTTTTAATTGAAAAAGAACAAAAAGATTCAGCGTTTTTTGCTGCTGATTTTGCCTTAGCTAAATCTGGTACCAACACTCTTGAAATCTCGCTTTATCGCTTGCCAATGATAATTGGCTATAAAGTGAATTTTTTAACGCATTTTATTTTAAAAAGAATGGTCAAAATCAAATTTGCTAATTTGATTAACCTAATTTCTAACCAAGAAATTATTCCAGAAATGCTGCAAAAAAAATGCCGCGCTGATCTAATTTTTTTGGAATTAAAAAAATTAATTGCCGATAAAAATTTAGCTCAAAAACAAATTGATCAAAGTCAAATTGCCTTAAAAATTATGGGTCTTGGCGCTTTACAAAGTGCGACTAATAAAGCTGTTAAAGAAATTTTATCATGAAACTTTTTCTAATTTTATCTTTCATTTTAAGAATTTTTTTTGTCGGGTTATTTCTTAACTTAAATTTTGTTACTTCGACTTTGGCAATTGAAGCAGATTGCAATAACGATTATTCGTCTTTAGTTATTGTTCAAAAATCTGGTGAAATTTTGTTTGAGAAACGTTCTGATAAAATTTCTTATCCGGCTTCTTTGGTAAAAATGATGACGCTTTATTTAACCTTCGCTGCTTTGGAAAAACATCAAATTAGCTTGGATGATATTTTAACGGTTTCAGCTTATGGTGAAGAAATTGCCAAAGTTAACAACAATAATACTCTTCATTTAAAAGAAGGCGATCAAATTACTGTTAGAGAAGCGATTGCTGCGGTTACTGTAAAATCTTTTAATGAAGCCGCCGTCACTTTGGCAGAAGCAGTTGCTGGTGATGAATGGCAATTTGTGCGTTATATGAATGAGGAAGCGCAAAAATTAGGAATGATTAATACTAGTTTTAGAAATGCCAGCGGCTTACATGAAGAAGGTCAATATACTAACAGCTATGATTTAGCGCGTTTAGCTTTGGCGTTAAAAAAAGATTTTCCTCAATATTATTATTTTTTTTCGTTAAAAAAATTTTCTTATCACGGACAAATTTATCAAACTCACAATCACATATTGCTTGAGTATAAAGGCGCTGAAGGCATGAAAACCGGTTTTACCAAAGCCTCAGGTTTTAATTTAATCAGCGCTGCTAGTCAAAAAAATATTGGTATTATTTCAATTGTTTTGGGTTGTCCATCTTCGCAAAGTCGCGACAAATTAACCAAACAGCTTTTGGATATTTCATTTAAAAAATTTCACCAAAATCAACGTAATTCGCATAACTTTAAAAGTCTTAATCTGAAAGAATTTGATTATCTTTCAAATCAAGAAGATATCGACAGAAAAGAAAATCTTGACGATCAATAAAATTATCCTGATTTAGTTTTTTGTCATTTTTGTTGTATTTTTTTTTGTGATCAAAAAACTAAAATTAATTCAAAAAAATTAACTTTTAAAAAAATTAAGCGACTGAATGAAATGATTGGAACGCTCTAATTCATTCAGTTCCAAGCAATTTAAAAAATTTAAATTTAACTGCACTTTAAGTATATAAAGGATTTTCATGAAAGAAAAAAGCACTATTTCTATTTTAGAAAATATCAAAAAGAAGATGCAAAAGCTGGATCAGAATTCCAAAAAAGTTACTA
>JANRKR010000110.1:0-1985 GCA_033763375.1 Rickettsiales bacterium | reverse complement strand
TTTGATATTCATTTAATTCATTATCAACTTTTGCAAGTGATCTGGCTGCTCTTATTCGGTGAAATTCTAACAAAAAAATATGAAAAAATTGGCGACTTTGATAATTTTCTGCAGCGATTGAGCTTTCTGCTTTTATTGAATCTTTATTGATTAGACTTTGATAATTTTCTGCAGCGATTGAGCTTTCTGCTTTTATTGAATCTTTATTGATTAGACTTTGAGTTTTTTCAGCATTTGCGATCGAGTCAGTTTTTAAAGCAGCAAGATAATCTAAATATTCTTCAATGTTTTTACAGCCAAAGCTGGTGATAAATTCATCTTCATTGAGAAAATTTTCTGAGGTTATTTTTTCATTAGCTGTCTTAATTGCTGCGATTAAATCTTTTTTTAAGATTGTTCTGCTTAGTGATTTTTGATCAGATAAATTTATTTTTTTTGTAGCAGTAAAATCTTTCAAAGGTGAAGCTGGTTTCGCGTTTTTACTTAAAATTTAGATTTGGCATAAGTTGCATCTTTTATTTTTTTGAGTTGGATTATCAAGAATTTCTTTGCCTAAATCTTCCAAACAAATTTGAAAAAGAAATTGGACTGCAACAGCTGGAATTCTGATCAGTTGTCACAGCAGTTCCTGGTTTTGTTTTTTCGTTTGAAATATTTTGATTACTTTCTGATTCCGGCTTTTTTGGAGTTTCTTCAACATCGAAAGCTCTCTTAATATTTTTTCGATTTTCCTCTAAAGCGCCTTCAGTAACTTTTTCCTCTCCTTCTTCTAAAATGATTTGTGAATCTGTTTTATTAAGTTCGGTAATTGCTGAATTTACAGAACCAAATTCTTGAGAATAAGCAGTAATTAAATCTGCCACATATCTTTCATTTTCTAATCCTAAAATTTCTTTTCCTTGTGCCAAAGTCATAGTTGTTGCCACAATTGAAGCGGCAACGATTGCGCCATCAGATTTATTAATATTGTTCAAATCTAAAATTTCTGATTCGCCATGACCATCAGCAACCGCAGCAATTATCGGACGATTTATTGTCAACCTGCCATCTTTCATAATTTGAAAAACTTCGGCAGTAATATTGTCTGTTGAACCGTGTTTATAAGCTTTTCTGGTTATAAAAGCTGCTAATGATTTATCTTTTATCGGATTAAGCCGCGAGTTTAATCTTTGGTTAAATTCTTGCTGAATTTCTGCTAGATTAGTTTTGTTTTGTTGTGGGCTATTTTTAGTAATTTTTAAAACCGAGTCTGAAATATTTAGTTGATAATCATCTGCGATTAAATCCCAAACTCCATCACAAGCTAAGATTAAATTAACATTTTTGGCAGTAATATTTAATTTACTAAAAATTTCGCCAAGGGAAAATTGCGCAATATCAAATTGTGTAAATGGATAACCAATCAATTCTTTGCGTTCATTAATTTCGTCTTGCTTGCGAAAAGCAGCATAATCACCAATTGAACCTACAACCGTTGCCCAAACATTTTCTATATCATAATTTTTTCTAACAATTTTAGTTCTTTGACGATTTTGTAATCGCTCGCTGACAATTTCAAAATCACTGTTTGGCTGATTGATGAAATTTCTGAAATCACGATTTTCAAAATTATGATCTTTGGTCAAAGAAATTGAAAAATATTCGCCGTTAATATCTTCAGCAATCATTGATAATCTTGAATCGCCAAGATTATTGGTGGTAATTTTTGATGCTAAAATATTTTCTTGATTGGGTTGAAAAACAAAGCTGCAAAATGTGGAACCATTGTTACAAAATTTATGAGCTTCAATTATTTTTCGATTAGCATCTTGAAAAAACGCAATTGGATTGGTTGCTGCTGAACTTTTAAATTCTAAATCAGCAACGCTGCAAGCATCTTGCTGTTGTTTGTTTCTAACGCCATGTCTTTCAGAAATGGCAATTGTTGTATCTTCAGAAGTTGCATCAATTCCAGTTAAACGAAATTTTTCTAAATCACTTTTTTC
>JANRKR010000109.1:0-3732 GCA_033763375.1 Rickettsiales bacterium | reverse complement strand
CCGATAATTGTGATTGATGCCGGTCACGGCGGTAAAGATCCAGGAACAATCGGCGATTATGCCAGAACCAAAGAAAAAAATATTACACTGGCTTACGCTAAAGAGCTAAAAAAAAATCTTGATAAAAGTAAAAAATATAAAGTTTTTTTAACTCGCGACGCTGATTTTTTTATTCCGCTGCGCCAAAGGGTTGAAAAATCGCGCCGCTTAAAAGCTGATCTTTTTATTTCGCTGCACGCTAATTCAATTGCTGATCAGGAAACTTGTGGCTTTTCAATTTATACTTTATCACAAAAATCTTCCGATAAACAAGCGGAGTTGTTAGCACAAAAAGAAAATCGTGCCGATATAATTGCTGGCGTGAATTTTGCCAATGCCAGTCCGGAAATTATAAAAACTCTGATTGATTTATCTCAACGCGACACTATGAATAATTCAGCACGCTTTGCTAATATTGTCATTCAATCAGTTAAAAAATCTGAAATAAAAATTCTGCAAAATAGTCATCGTTTTGCCGGCTTTGCTGTTTTAACCGCGCCAGATGTGGCTTCAACTTTGATTGAACTTGGATATTTATCCAATCCACAAGAAGAAAAACAGCTTAACAGTTTAGTTTACAAGAGAAGAATTGTGGCTAGCTTGGCAAACGCAATTGATGAATATTTTTATCGTAAAATTAACAAAATTTAGTTTTAAATAAACATGAACAAAGCCTTTAATACCATAATTGCCGCTCTTATAGTTTTGCTTTTAATTTGTAGCGTTTTTGGCTTTTTTATTTTTAAAAAATACAGCGAAAATTTACCTAATTACGAACAATTAAAAAATTACACTCCCGCTATTACTACTCGTCTTTACGCTGCTGACGGTTCTTTGCTTAGCGAATTTTCTAAAGAAAAAAGAGTTTTTGTTCCAATCAATATTATACCAAAACATTTGATTAATGCTTTCTTAGCTGCCGAAGATGCCAATTTTTACAAACATTCCGGCATTGATCCTTTTGCAATTTTTCGTACTTCAATTCGTAATGGTTTATCACTTCTTAGTGGCGAAGAATCAGTTGGCGGCGCTTCAACTATTACGCAGCAAGTAGTGAAAAATCTTTTACTATCGCGCGAGCGCACAATGCAACGCAAAGTCAAAGAAGCAATTTTAGCTTTTCGTATCAGCAAAGCCTTTACCAAAGATCAAATTTTAGAACTTTATTTAAATCAGATTTATCTTGGTTCTGGCGCTTATGGAGTTGCTGCCGCAGCGCAAGTTTATTTTAACAAATCAATTGACGAATTAACAATTGAAGAAGACGCGCTACTGGCAACTTTGCCTAAAGCACCTTCCAAACTTGATCCACGCAAAAATATTGAAAAAGCGAAAGCGCGTCGTGATTGGGTAATTGGTCGTATGATTGACGAAAATTTTATTACCAAAGAACAAGGCGAAGCTGCAATTGAAAAGCCAATTATCCTTGCTGATGTTGATTCAGAGTCTTTTATTAAAGCCGAATTCTTTTCAGACAGCGTTAAAAAAGAACTGACCGAACTTTATGGCTCGGATGATGTTTTTGAAAATGGAATTGTTGTCAGCACTTCGCTTGATCCCAAGTTACAAAAACTTGCGGTTAAAGCTTTTGAAGAAGGAATTGAAGATTATGACCAAAAACATGGTTATCGTGGCGCACTTGGTAAAATTGATTCCAGCGGAAAATGGCAAGAAGAATTGCAAAAATTTAATGTTAAAAAACTTTATAAAGATTCTTGGAAAAAAGCAGTAGTTATCTCGTTGGCAAAAGATACCGCAACTATTGGCGTTGAAAATGGCGAACTTGGATCAATTCAATTTTCTTCAATAAAATGGGCCAGAAAATATTTAAGCATTGATGCGCTTGGACCAATACTTAAAAAAATTTCAGATGTTTTAAATGTTGGTGATGTAATTTTAGTACAAAAAACCGGCAAAGGCGATGTTTATTTATTACGACAAATTCCTGAAGTTAATGGTGCTTTTTTGGCGATGGATCCTCACAGCGGCAGAGTTTTAGCAATGACTGGCGGTTATGTTGATGCTCCTAATCAATTTAATCGCGCTACTCAAGCTTTGCGCCAACCCGGATCAACCATGAAGTCTTTTGGTTATATTGCTGCTCTTGAAAATGGTATGACGCCGGCTACAACAATAATGGATGAAGAAATTACTCTTAATCAGGGCTTTGGTTTGCCACCTTACAAACCAACTAACTATTCCGGTGAATTTTACGGATTAACAACTCTCAGAACTGGACTTGAAACTTCACGCAACGTTACCACCGTTAGAATGGCAGATCAAATTGGTTTAGATAAAGTTGTTGATGTCGTTAAAAGATTTGGCGTTAACGATAATCCACAAAAAATTTATTCGCTGGTTTTGGGATCAACCGAAACTACTTTAACCCGCTTGGTTACTTCTTACGCCATGATGGCCAATGGTGGTAAAAAAATTACACCATCAATGATTGAAAAAATTCAAGATCGCAATGGCTTAACTATTTATCGTCGCGACAAAAGAAACTGTAATAATTGCATTATCAAAGAAAGTAGCGGCAATTTAGCTCACGACCTCAGCAATATCAGCGTGCCTTTTTTGGATGAATCGCGCGAAGAAGTTACCGATTCTGCCACCGCTTATCAAATAACTTCAATGCTGCAAGGTGTTGTTGAAAGAGGAACAGCGGCTCGAGCGCGCTCAATTGGTAAAATTATTGCTGGTAAAACTGGAACAACCAACAGCTCTTATGATTCTTGGTTTGTTGGCTTTTCACCAGATTTAGTTGCTGGTGTTTATGTTGGCTTTGATACGCCAAAAAGCCTTGGTTCAAACGAGACTGGATCTTCAATCGCCTTGCCCATCTTTATTGATTTTATGAAACAAGCTTTGAAAGACAAACCTTCAACACCTTTTCGCGTGCCAAATACCGTTAAATTTGTTAAAATTGATCGCAACACCGGCAAATTTCCTGATTCCAATACCACAAAAGATAAAATATTTTTTGAAGCTTTTAAACTAAATGACAAAATTGAAGATAATCAAGATTCAGAAAATAACGACGGTGATGATGGTTTTGGCGATAAGGTTTCTAATCCAAGCGGAATTTACTAATGTTTGAATTAATCTCACTATTTGTTGCAACTATAATTTTTGTCATCACTACCAAAATTTTTCACAGCAAAAATTTCTACGAAAAAATTCTTGGGCTTTATTTAATTTTTAACAATTTTGCTATTTTGATTTTGATCAATTCCATCAATCTTTTTGAAGAAACTTTGGATGTAATATTATTGCTATCATTTTTGGAGTTGGCTCTGATTTTGCTTTTAGAATCTTTTTTTAAACTTAAATAATGCCACGTTGCAAATATGGTTTATTTAGCCTCAATAATCAGCATTTTTGCTTTAATATTTTTATTGATAGCAGCCAGAGCTTTTTATAAAAATCATGATCTTTTCACTCTAATTCACATCACTAAAATTAATAATTTTTATATCACGCCACTGCTTTTATTTGGTATTATTCTAAGCAAATTTTCTTTGATAGCATTTGCTAAAATTTTCACCTTAATTTTACTTAATCTGATTATCACCAATTTGATTTGTCGCTTAGTAATAAAAATGGAAAAAAATAAATAAAGGCACTGTCGCAAATCCGCTTTTGCAAAAAATTTTTAGGCGATTCATTTTTTCGCGACTAGAGTGGATATAG
>JANRKR010000108.1:0-37368 GCA_033763375.1 Rickettsiales bacterium | reverse complement strand
TTATTAAGCCATCTTCGTTTAGGGTATTTGATGGGATTGATCCGGTGTAATCTCCACCGCTTAGGAAGGTTCCGTTGGTGAAGTCATCGGGGTTGGCACTGGCGTTATTGGAGGTAGGTGAGAGGTTGGTGGAGAAGTTTAAGAGGGAGTTGTTGATTTGGGAGTTGTTGATATTGGATTGCTGATCTTTAACTTCAATTCCGAATAAATTGAAAAAGAAATCTTTGGTATCTCCAAAGAAATCACCGACCGATTCTTTTACTCCAGAGAATAAATCAGATACTGAATTACCAGCAGATTTTAATCCCTGATAAAGAGATTCGGTTGTTCTTTCGAAAAGAGAGTGTTCTAGAGTTGCATCGTAACCTGGGACGTGAAGATTGTTAGCTGAAATAAAGTTTAACACTAAAGACTTTAAACCCATCACTTCAGCAAGTTTTGTTACAACGGTGTTACTATTTTGATCGTCAGCACCTCCCCAACCGGCAACTAAAGTATCAACAATTGGAAGGTTGTAGTCGTAACCTTCATTATTAATTCTGGTCATTTCAGTTCTGGCGAGATTTATCATGGAGTACATTTCAGCGTCGCTACTAATAACAATAGGTTGTGAACGCACGTGAGAGCCATTTGCATCCCAATCAATGGAGCTTGAATCGTAGGGTGTATCAATAACTTTAAGATCGCCAATCATTGCATTTGCAAAACTACTTCCTTCAGGACCTCCTCTTAAAATTCTAGTTTCTCCCGCTTCGTTTGTATAAAGAATATACATGTGGTGAGGGCCATTTGGCACTGAGGGTATGATTGGTTTTGAACCAAATATTATTGTTGCTGACATAGTTTTGTTTTTTAAGTTTTATAAAGAGTGAAAAAATTTATATGTTTCTAAATTTGCAATTATTGCAGGATTTTTTGTGTCAAACCTTATCAAAACTCTCCACTCCGTAGAAAAAATAATAAGTTTTGATGTATAGCAGCTACAATAAATCAAGTTTTTATACTCTGGTTTATCTTTATAATCAGGATTGGTAATTGATCCGCATTTTGCGCCAGTTGCCTCCAGCGTCTTTAATAATCCCTCAACGTCACTCCCAATCGGATGCATCTCAAGCAAAGCTGTCTGAGCCTCTTGCGCGGTTCTATATTTCTCAAAATAAAATCCTTTTTTAAATCTGTTAAACATATTGGCTTCGGCTTGATTTAGGGTTAATAGTAAAAAGAAAGATGAGAAAAATGCAGACAACAATAAATTTTTCATACCAATACCATTGTTTTAAAATTGTCATTTTGGTATTCGTAAATTTTTTTAGAGCCGAGATTAGGAGCTGAATTGACGATGTTTTGCTGGATAAAGTTACTAATATTTCTTGAAAGTTTTTTAAGAGAACTGTCTAACAAAGTATTTGCTACAAGTCGGCAGCAATCCGAAGCATCATAAATATAGGAAAAAAATCGCGAAATGCGACTTAACAAAACTTGGCTTAAACTATTTTTCATGGTGATTGAAAAAGGTTTTAAAAAAAGCAGCGAGATGCAAAAAAATTTTCGTTTCTTTTCAAGAAGCTAGAAAGCAAAATTATAAAAACAATTTAGATGATTTTTATTGGTGGTATAAAAATAAGATGTCTCTTAATCGAACACTTATATACCCTTAACATAAGGGTTTATTAATCTATGATTTTTTGAGAATTAATGGGGCGTTTTAGATTCTCGCTGGCAGCACCAGTTTTTAGGTTTTATATCCAATATGAATTGCCGCTGCACCAAAGCTTAAATTTTGATAAGAAGTATTTTGAAATCCTGCTGCTGCAATCATTTCTTTAAATTCATCCTGAGCTGGAAATTTTCTTATACTTTCAACCAAATATTGATAAGAAGCGCGATCCTTTAAAACTAATTCGCCAATTTTAGGAATTACTTTAAAAGAATAAGCGTCGTAAATTTTTTGTAAAAAATAATCATTCACCTTTGAAAATTCTAAGCAAATAAATTTGCCACCCGGTTTTAAAACGCGATAAGCTTCCGTAAGCGCCACATCTATGTTGGTGAAGTTTCTAATTCCAAAAGCAATGGTAAAAAAATCGTAAGTTTTGTCATCAAAAATTAATTTTTCGCCGTCACAACAAATAAATTTCAAATTAGAAAATAAGTTTAGATCAACAGCGCGCGCTGCTCCAACATCAAGCATTTCTTGGTTAATATCAACAACATCAATCATACATTTTATATTTTTCTCACGCGCTTTTTTGGCAATGCGAAATGCAATATCGCCAGTTCCTCCTGCCAAATCTATAACATTAATTGACGAATTTTGAAAATTTATTTCTTCAATCATTTTATTTTTCCAGATGCGATGAATTCCTCCACTCATTAAATCATTCATCAAATCATATTTTTTAGCGACACCAGAAAAAATCTCTTTGACAAGACCAGCTTTTTCGTCACGATTTACCTGTTTAAATCCAAAATGTGTTTTTTCTTTTCCCATGCTTAAAACTTCCGATTTTGATTTTTATTTACCGCCAAAATTAATTGCCAATCAGCCGTTTTTTCCTAAAGAAGAAACCGCAATGCTAACATTTAAAGATAATCAGATTTTTGATTTAAAGCTAATCAACTTGCTAGATTTTTTGCAAGAAGGAGATGTAATGGTCTTTAATGATGCGCGAGTAATTAAAGCAAAATTATCGGCAAAAATTTTGCGCAATTCCCAAAAACTAGAATTCAACTTGGATCAAAAATTAAATGATTTTTCGATAAAAGATTCGCCGATAAATGTTTTGTGGCGCGCTCTTTGCAAACCGGCAAAGAAAGTAAAAGTTGGCGATGATTTGGAAATTGCAAATGATTTTTTTGCCCAAGTTATAGAAAAATCCGATGACGGTTTTATCAAAATAAAATTTGATTGTGACGAAAAAACTCTGGCAGAGAAAATTGAAAAATATGGCGCAACACCGCTTCCGCCTTATATAAAAAGCGATCTAAACAATTTTCAAGATCAAAAAAATTATCAAACAATTTATGCTAATAATGGTGAAGCAGTTGCAGCACCAACTGCCGGATTACATTTTAATGAAAAAATTTTTGCTGCGCTTGCCAACAAAAAAATTAAAAAAGTTTTTGTTACGTTAAATGTGGGCGCTGGCACATTTTTACCAGTGCGCAGCAATTTTTTAAACGAACATAAAATGCATAATGAATCTTTTTGTCTATCAAAAGAAAGTGCTGAAATTATTAATTTGGCAAAAGCGCATGGTAAAAAAATAATCGCCATTGGCACAACTTCGCTTAGAGTTTTGGAATCTTGCTGCGATGAAAAAAATATTTTACAACCAAATAAATCCAGCACCGAAATTTTTATTTATCCGCCTTACAAATTTAAAATTGTTGATATTTTACTGACTAATTTTCATTTGCCAAAATCAACTTTGTTTATGTTAATCTGCGCTTTTGTTGGCAAAGAACAAGCTTTTTTGATTTACAACCACGCCATTTCTAAACAATATCGTTTTTATTCTTACGGTGACGCTTCGCTGCTTTTTAAAAATGATCAAGACAATATTTTTAGCTTATCTCTTTGAGATACGGCAACGCGGCATGAGCCGCGCCCCACGCTTGTGGGGAACCCCGCCCGTATGTTAAAGGTACATACGGGATATTTTCTAGACATTTTTACTAATAAGTTCCAGGAGTAATATCAGCCTGCTTTTTCTTAATCGCAATTAGAGAACTATTATCTGTATTTTGACAAACATTAAGATCGTTATTAGCACAAAAATTAGCTTTTGCGCCGCTTCGTAAAAAATCGTCATGGTATTTATTCATCAGCAATTCCATTCTTCTAACTTTACCGTTTAAATCTGCACTATCGCTGCTTGTGACTTCAACATCGACTTGATCAAAATAAAGCTGCACATAATTATAAGAGGTTTTATCATTGATACTTGGTAAATTTTCTTTTCTGAAACTAAAATTTTTTGAATTACGCTCGCCGTTAGCATTAAACCAAGTTATGTAAATCGGACCAAAAAATTTGTTATTGCTGCTAATAAAAAAAGATCGGCTTCGAGTGTCACCAGGATTAAGTTTTTTAAGACTTAAAATATTTCCATTCCAATCGCACTGAATATCTCTCATTGGATTAGCGCTAGCATTACTGAAATAAATTACTGGACTTTCAACATTTTTGGCGCAGCCAGAAATTAAAAAAATTGCTAAAATAATAATTAAACTTTTGAAAATCTGCTTTTGCAAAAGTGTCACAATAGAATTTTTCATGTTAATTTTTGTAATTGGCTTTAAAAATTTCACGAGTTTTTATTGCCTTAACAAAGCGCGAAAAGGCAAAAAGATAGCTGTAAATTAAACCATCAAAACCGTAAATAAAATAACGTCGCAAAATATACGCTTTCAAGAAAGCTAACGCGGGAATAGAAAAAATTTTTAGCAACGAAACATTTTTACCTTTTTTAAAACTGTCCGAAGCTTGCAGCGATGAATAATAATTTATTTTTTCAATCCAATGCTCAAAAGAGCGAAAAGATTGATGATAAATAATTGCTTTAAGTTGACCAATTTTTTGTGAATCGTTTTCCCTTAATTCAACCGAATCGTGGATCGAACTATTTTTAAAACCGGCAAAATCTTTGTGATAAAGACGCAATTGATTATAATAATATGCTAACTTTTTTGGACGTTCTTCAAAGCGAAACTTATTAACAATTCGAATGCGAAATGCGTAAAAATTTTTAAGTAAATTTTTTTTAAAAAGCGTGGTAATTTCTAAAGCTAATTCTGGCGATATTTCTTCATCAGCATCAATATTTAAAATCCACTGATTGCGACATTGATTTTCACCAAAAATTTTTTGCGCCCCAAAACCTTGCCATTGATTAAAAATAACTTTTGCACCAGCATTTGCAGCAATTTCACAAGTTTTATCTGTACTTCCAGAATCAATCACCAAAATCTCATCTAAAATATCAGAAGAAATATTTCTTAACGCTTTGATAATTTTTTCTATACGATCAGCTTCATTTTTCGTAATGATAAAAACTGACAATAAAATTTTTTGCGATTGCATGTTTTGCTAAATTAATTTCTTGCTTGATTTCTTTGCTTGATTTCTTTGTAAGTGTATTAATTAATTTAGCGCGTAGCAATTTAAAATAAACCCAAATTCAAACTGATTTTGAATTTTACTCAAATATAACTCTCAATTTAGCTTTATGAAAAACCTTAAAAAGTCTTATATCTTTGCTATTGTAGTTTGTTTGTTAATTGGCTTTGTCGCTTTGATTATTAATAACTACAAAAATAAAACTTCCTTTAAAAATAATCCGCAAGAACTTGCCAAAACTACAGAGGAAAAAATTCCGCAAGATACTGTTAATAAAGCAATAAATGAATCTGCACAAAAAAATATTGATGCCAAAACTGCCAGCGAAATTTTGAAAATTAACGCTTCCGATATTGTTTTGGGAGATAGAAACGCACCAATTACAATTATTGAATATGCTTCACTTTCTTGTCCACATTGCGCTGCATTTCATCGCGAAGCTTTAGAAAAAATTAAAAGTGAATACATCGACACCAAAAAAGTTCAGTTTATTCATCGCGATTTTCCTCTTAATCAACCGGCTTTGGTTTCGGCGATGTTTGCAATTTGTCAAGCTCAAGACAACAAAGATCAAATGGCAGAAAAATATTATAATCTTTTAAAAGCCTTATTTAAAACTCAAGATTCCTGGGCTTTTGATAACAAATTTTTAGAAAAGTTACAATCAATTGCCCAGCTTGATGGCATGAGCGCTGAAAGATTTAACGCTTGTATCAATGATAAAAAACTGCAGGAAAGAATTTTATCTTCAAGAATGGAAGCTTCTAAAGGCTTACAAATTCAGTCAACTCCAACTTTCTTTATTAATGGCGAAATTTCTGAAGGTTATGTTGATTATCTTTCGCTGAAAAAAATCATCGATAAAAAACTTACCCAAACCACAAAATAATTCTTGCTGTGAACAAAGTTGAAATAAATAAATTAACTAAAAAATTTGGCGAAAAATCGGTTTTAAGTGGAGTAGATTTAGCAGTTGAAAAGGGTAAATCTTTGGTAATTTTAGGCGGCAGTGGCAGCGGTAAATCAGTTCTGATTAAAATAATTTCTTCATTACTTATTGCAACTTCTGGCAGCGTAAAAATTGATGGCGAAGAAATCTGCAATATAAAAGCGGATAGTCGTGATAAAATGATGGAAAAAATTGGCTTTCTTTTTCAAGGTGGCGCGCTTTTTGATTCACTGCCAATCTGGGAAAACGTTGCTTTTCGCCTGATTAATCACAAAAAAATTCCTAGAAAAGAAGCAAAATTAATCGCGCTACAAAAATTAAAATCGGTTGGTTTAAGCGAAAAAGTCGCCGATCTTTTTCCATCAGAACTTTCCGGCGGTATGCAAAAACGTGCCTCTTTAGCACGCGCAATTGCCAGTAATCCTGAGATTATTTTCTTTGACGAGCCCACAACCGGACTTGATCCAATTATGGCAGATGTAATTAATGATCTAATTATTAAAGTTTCTAAAGAACTTGGCGCCACCACAATTACAATCACTCACGATATGTCATCAGCACGCAAAATTGCTGATAAAATTGCCATGCTTTATGAAGGAAAAATTATTTGGCATGGCGATGTTAAAGAAATTGATTCTTCAAATAATCCTTATCTTGATCAATTTATTAATGGTCGTGCTTCAGGACCAATAAAATTTCTATCTTAGAAAAACCGTTTTTCAAATTTTCAAAATAAATAAGCAAATTCCCTAAATAAATCCAGATTCAGCTTACCGAATTTGACCCTGGCTTCATGAGATTGCCGCGTCGCCTAGCGGCTTCTCGCAATGACGGTAAGGAAGTTAAGGTTTCAAGTAGATTTGGTATATTTCTCAACCATTTCCAATAATTTTGTTTTCGAAGTAGATTTTTCAACGTGACCATTCATGCCGCTTGCCAAAGCTTTCTTAATTGTAACATCATCACTGGAAGACATTAAAGCAATAATTGGAATTTGTTTATAGTTTTTGAAATTTTTAAAATTATCACCGCGACGAATTGCTTGGGTAGTTTCATAACCATTCATCACCGGCATTTCGCCATCCATCAAAATTAAATCAAATTTTTCTTGGTCTAAAATTTCCAGAGCTTCTTTGCCATTTTCAGCATAATGAACTTTATAACCGTAACTTTCTAAAACTCTTTTGGTAATTTTTATATTAACCGGATTATCTTCTACCAAAAGAATTGACGGAGTTAGCGTTGAGAAATTTGATAGATTTTTGGTTTTAGTAATTTTTTCCAACTCATCAGTTTGATTAGTTTCAAATTCAGAATTCAATTTGTTTAAATCAAAATAAATCCTGATTTTGGTGCCTTTGCCTTTCTTGGATTCAACGCTAATTTTTCCAAAATGTAATTCGATTAATTTCAAAACAATTGGCATGCCAATTCCGTGTGAATCAATTGTCTTATCTTTGGCAATTTCTGATTTATCAATTTCGCTACCTTTACCAGAAAGATATTTAGAGATTTCTTTCTCAGTCATGCCGTAACCTTGATCAATAATTTCAATGCAAATTTGACTAGTTTGTTCAAGATATTTTACAGCAATCACAACTTCGCCTCCAGCATAGCTATATTTTATAGCATTATTAATTAGATTGTTGAGCAGCTGTTTAATTCTGCGTAAGTCACATTTTAAAGTAGGAATATTATCAGAAATTATAGTGGATAATTTTACATTATGACTTGCAGCAAAACTGCCGTTAATCATAACCAATCCTTCGATTAAAGGCTTTACGTGATATTCCTTAATTTTGCCTAAACTAAATTCGCCGCCTTCAATTCTTGTGCCATCAAGCAAATCTTTAACAAATTCCATCATTTCTTCTGACTGATCAGAAATTATTTCAGCAATTTGTAAATCTTCATCAGCGGAAATTTCTGATTTGGTTTTTTTATCAATAATCATTTTTGCCAGACCATTAATACCAAAGATTTGGTTTTTGATATCGTGAGCAATAGAAAATAAAATCTGATCTTTAGCTTTATTGGTTTTTTCAAGAGACGAAATCAATAAGTTTTCGCGCTCAAGTAAAGAAATTCTGACCTTAAAAAGATGTAGGATTATTAGAAAAAAAACTGCGATACAGATAAGTTCAAGCAGGCGCGGAAATATTGCAAAAGCGAATTGTTTGGCAAAAATATTTTTGTCAAAACCGGTTAAAATAATATAAGGGTATTTAGAAATTTTGCGATAATAGCCTAAATTTATATCGCCAATTTTAATCTGTTTTTTTAAAAAGCCCGACTCAGCATCAAAAATTTTTGGCGAAATTTTTTTTTGAAAAAAATTGCTGTTTCTTTCCAAATCAATATCTATCGATTTTACAATTATGTTTAGGTCTTGATCTAAAATAACAAAGCTTACTTTTTCATTTATTCTTTTTGTGATTTTATCAGCAATCTGAGCAATATTAAAACCCAGAGAAATTATACCCAAATATTTACCATCTTTATTAGCTACTCCAGTTCCAGCAGGAATAATCCATGACTGGCTTGGAATTCCAAGATCAGGAGGTGAAATTTGCAACGTCCATGGATTTTTTGCAGCAGCCTGAACATAATAACGAAATGACATATTGGGAGGATTTTTATTGATGCCAATTCTGCTGTTAACCACCTGATAATTTTTGCTGTCAACCCAATCCAAAGCTGACCAAGAAAATAATTCATTATTACGAACTTTGATTTTATCCGCCTCGTTCAATAATGCTAAAATAACTTTGAGATTTGTGGCACCGCTCGCGGCAATTTCTTTACCAATATAGCTATTAATTTGATTAGTGTAATCAAACAATTCGGTAATTATTACATCTATATTTTTGGCCGACTTTTCCAGATTTTTAGAATTCTCAACACCATCTTTTTCAAAAGAAAAATAAATTGATATAACCACAGCAATTAACACTGACGCCAAAGTGATAAAAACGAAAACTGGATAATCTTTAAAAAAAGTTTTTTTAGACATCTAAAAAATTATTTTTATTTTGTGAAATCAAAGCAAATCCTATCTGTTTGTTGCTTACTAATTATTCAATTAAGACTTAAAAATATTCAAAAAGTTATGAAAAACTTGGTAAAAAAGTTAACGGTTTTTTTTATTTTTATTTTCATTTCTTTTAATTCTTTAGCAGAGCCTTATTTTTCCAGCCAGACAATTGATCCAAACTTAATCACTCCGCCATTTTCTTATGAAAGCGCAGAGTTTAAAAAAGATATTTCACAAATAATCGCTCTGCAAAAAAAAGCTGATAAAAAAGAAATTATCAAAGCTTTGGATGAACGTCAGCTAAGACCAGAAACAATTGTTGAAATTGTTGATCCCAGTTTAACCAGAGCTGCTAATCCTAAACTTTATAAATTACTTGATCGCGCTTCTGAAACTTCAATTTCTACAACTGAAAATGTTAAAAATTATTGGAACACCAAAAGACCTTATCTAATCGATAACAAAATTAAAGCTCTGATTCCGCCACATGATAATCCAGCTTATCCAAGTGGTCACACTTGTGGCAGCTATGTTGTTGCTCATATTCTTGGTTTGCTAATTCCGCAAAAGCGCCAAATATTTTATCAGCGTGCTAATGAAATTGCAAAACATCGAGTTCTGGTTGGTATGCATTACAACAAAGATTTGGAAGGTGGCAAAGAATTAGCGTTGTTAATTGTTGGCGGCTTATTACAAAATGAAGCATTTCAAAAAGATTTTGCCGCCGCCAAAAAAGAATTGGCTGGCAATTTCAAAAAATCATAAATTTTTTATTGTAGCAAATAAACCAAAATAGCTTTTTGGATGTGAAGACGATTTTCCGCCTCGTCAAATACCACCGATTTTTTAGAGTCAATAACATCAGCGGTAACTTCAAAACCACGATAAGCCGGCAGACAATGAGTAAATATAGCATTCTTTTTTGCTAACTTAATCAAAGCAGAATTTACCTGATAAGGCATCAAAGTTTTTAACTTTTGTTTTTTCAGTTGAGCATTTTTTTCTGATTCATCGCCCATTGAAAACCAAGTATCAGTAATCAAAACATCGGCATCTTGCGCTGCTTTTTTAGCATCGGAAAAATAATTTATTTTAGCACCATTTTTCAGCGCTTTTTTTATTTCGTCATTACAAAAACCAAACTCTTTGGGCGTGGCAATTGCCAATTCATAATTAAAACTTTTGGCGGCGTGAATATAAGAATTAAGAACATTATTGGCATCGCCAAACCAAGCTAATTTTTTGCCGGAAATATTACCCAAATGTTCTTCGATAGTTAAAATGCTAGCCATGATCTGACAAGGATGACTAAAGTCGCTGAGCGCGTTGATAACAGGTTTAGAAGCATTCTTAGCTAATTCTAAAATAGTTTGATGCGAGTTAGAACGAATCATAATTGCATCAACGTAGCGTGATAAAACTTTTGCCGTATCTTCTATCGTTTCACCTTTGCCAAGCTGCATATCATTTTTATTCATTACTATCGCTTTGCCGCCAAGCTGATTAATTGCAACTTCGAAAGAAACGCGAGTACGTGTAGAAGTTTTTTCAAAAATCATCGCTAAATTTTTCTGCGCTAAAATTTTGCTATCTTTAACAATATTTTTTTCTGTTTTTAATTTTCGTGCCAGATTAATAATTTGACGCAACTCTGCAGCTGGAATTTTATCCAAATCAATAAAGTGTTTAGCAGCGGAATTTTTGGGATATTTTTTTAGATTCATATATTAAAACTTAATCAAATTCAAACTACAGTTTGAATTTAGGTTTATTCAGCAATTACTGCACGTTAAATTAATCAGAGCATTAGCAATCGTTTTCTTTGGGCACTTTTCAAATATTTTGAACGTTTTTTCTTGGTAAAATTTTGATAAATATCATGATCTTTTTAAAAAAATTTTAGCAAAAAATTAAGATTTATAATATTACCATTATTGCTTGTTACGAAAGCAAAACTTGATATTAATTTAGCCTCAATTGTCAAGCAACCAACTTAAAATAAATAATGCTTAAAGATAAAAATAAAATTTTCATCAGCGCCGGCGGAACTGGCGGACATATAATCCCGGCGCGTTGCTTGGCAATAGAATTAAGCAAAAGAAATTATCAGGTTTTTTTACTTGGCGACGAGAAATATCGCAGCTATATTAAAAGCGAAGATGGTTTTGCGTCTTTGATAATCAACTCTTCACAACTAAGTAAAAAACCGCTGAAAATATTTTTCGCCGCGCTAAAAATTACTCACGGAACTATTCAATCCTTACGATATTTTTTACAATATCGACCAAAATATGTTGTAACTTTTGGCGGTTATGCAACCTTTCCAATATTGATCGCAGCGCTTTTGACCAAAACTAAAATAATCATTCATGAGCAAAATTCTCATTTAGGAAAAGTTAATCGAATATTTGCTAAATATGCTAATAAAATTGCTTTGTCTTTTGCTCAAACTTCCGGAATTTGTCCACAATATTTAAGCAAAACTACCTTCACCGGAAATCCTATTCGCGATGAAATTTCACAGTTAAATTCTATTCCTTATCTTTTGCCCTGCGCAGAAAATTCTTATGAAAAAAATGTCAAAGAAGCTTTACAAAATCGTATGGGTTATAATGTAATTTTAGCCTCCGATTTTGCAAAAGAATCCAAACAAAATAATGATCTTTTTAACATTTTAGTAATTGGCGGCAGCGGTGGCGCAAAAATTTTTAGTGAAATTTTACCCCGAGCTTTTTTCAATTTTAGCGATAATTTAAAATCTAAAATAAGCATTACTCAGCAATGTCGTAAAGAACTTGTGCAAAGCACTTTTGCTCAATATCGCAATTTTAATTTGAATATTGAAATTCAAAGTTTTTTTGTCGATATGCCACAAAAAATAAAAAATGCTCATTTAATTATTGGGCGCAGCGGCTCGTCATCAATTTTTGAATTTTGCGCAGCAAAGCGTCCAATGATTCTAATACCTTTTGCAGAATCTGCTGATAATCATCAGGAAAAAAACGCCCGCTTTTTAGAAAAAAACGGCGCAGCAATTGTAATCAGTGAAAAAGAATTCACTATCAGCAACATCAGTAAAATTTTACAAAATTTGATTAACAATTACACAATGCTGGAAAAAATGTCACAAGCAGCTGCTTCTTTAGCAGTAATTAATGCTACAACAAATCTGGTAAAATTACTTGAATAATGACTCAAAAACAAAATAAAACTGACAATTCAAATAATTCTAACATCTCTTCCAACCAGAATGAACAAGCTTTTGCGGATTTATCAATTGGTCAGATTTTGCGCGAAAAAAGACAAAAGTTAAAAATTACTATTGCCGACGCTGCGCTTTATTTAAAAATAAAATCACGCACTATTGAAGCAGTTGAAAATGATGATTTAGCAAAAATTATCAAACAGTTATATGTTCCGGGATTATTGCGCTCTTATGCTAAATTTTTAAAAGTTGATTTACGCATTATTGAAGAAAAGATTAAGCTTTTACATATTGAACCCAACACTAATAACAAAAATCACCAACTATTAAACATCGGCGAAAATATTGATTTAACACCTGATAAAGATGTTTTTTTAAACTTTCTGATTGTGACAATTTTGTTATTTTTTACTTTACTGGCAATTTATAATTTTTCTGAAAATAGAACTGTTTTAATCAGTAGCGAAAGTCTGGTTGAAGAACTTAAAAAAATTGATCTATAGCAATGAAACCAAGAGAAGTTAAAGAAGAAGTTGGCGAAATAAAACATCAAGATGACGATTTAGAAACAGATCAAAATAAATCTCCGGCTCTAAAATTTAGAATTTTATTTCTGATAATTGCATTTGTTGTTGCAACAATATTGCTGTTAATTGCAGTTCCCAGTTTCTTTGAAAATTCTGCTTTAAAAACCAAAATCGAAGATAGAAGCCGGCAATTTTTAGGTAGCGGTTTTACAATTAAAGGCGATGTTGAAATTGTTTTATTTCCTTATCCAGCAATCATCGCCAAAGATGTCTTTGTCCAAAATTATAAAAAAGATGAAAAATTTTATAATCTTTATGCCAAAAATTTTAAGATTGAATTATCGTTATTTAAGTTTTTACAAAAAGATTTTTTGATCAAAAAAATTTCTTTTACTGACGCTGTTCTTGAAACTTACTATGAGATAAACGCAAAAATAACCAGACAAAATAAACTGCAAGAAATTGCCAAACAAATGAATATCGATCTTGGCGAGATTCCGGTTGAAAGAACCATGATAACGGAAGATTCAGGATTGTTTCACATTGAAAAATTTAGCGCATCACAATTTAGTCAAACCAACATTCCCAAAATTGAAATTAAGAATGGCGCAATAATTTCTTACGATAAATTTTCAAACTCAAGAATGATTGAAGAAATCAAAGGCGCTATTGTAATTGATGCTGAAGAAATTCGCGCTTTTGGCAAATTTACTAACGAAAAAATCAATAATGATTTTAAGTTTGTTGCTCATTTTAATTCTGCAGCAAACAAGCAAAATTCTTCTTTGGAAATTCATTCAGAAGCGATGAACTTAAAAATAACCGGCAGTTTTACTTCGCAAAATCAAGGAGTTTTCAACAGTAATTTTACCGGCAAAATCGAAGCAGAAATTTTTGAATTACGCAACTTTTATAAAAATTATATCAATAATAGCAGCCCTTTTCGTGACAAATTTAAAATCACTGGCAAACCAATAAAAATAAGCGGCGAAATTGAAAATGATGGCGGTGAAATTTCGCTTAATAAAATGTTAATTAGCTCGCAAATAATTAATGGTCAAGGCAGCGCAGTTATTGATTTCAGCGGTAATGTTGCTCATATTGATATCAACTTAGATTTGGAAAATCTTGATCTTGATAGCATTTGGTCAAACGAAAAAATAGTTTTTGATCAAACTAAATTTGAACAAAAAAATAATTTTAATGATGACAACCAAGAGCAGAAAAATTTGCCAGATGAAAACAAAGTTTTAACAAACGAAAATAATTCAGCTGCAAACAATGACGATTCAGCTGCAAAAGATAATGTCGTGGATAATGTCGCGGAAAACTCAGAAAAAAATGCTATCAATGAACAAGACTTGCCAAATGTTCCAACTGATTCTCTTGTTAAAAAAGACGCTGCAAATTCTGTCAAAATTAACAAAAATTCATTTAGCAAAAACTTTGATTTATCCAGCGAAATAAAAATAAAAACTGTTAAATATTTAGAAGATGAAATCACCGACGTAGATTTATATCTTAGCAGTTCCAACGAAGATCAAATTTTAATTTTACCATTAATTCTAACAGTTCCTGGTCAAGCAGTATTGCGTTTAAATGGCACTTTGGAAAGTAATGGAATTTTACCAAAATTTATCGGTAAGTTTGATATTGCCGGACAAGATTTAGGGAAAACTTTCAAATGGCTGCAGCTGGAATTGGCAAATCTTAAATTTGATAGTTTGAAGGAATATGTCATTTACTCAGATTTAATGCTGCTTCCAAACAACATCAAACTAAGCAATTTTTATTTAAGTCTCAATAAAGATAAAAGTGAATTTCTTGGCGAAATCGGCATTGATAGCAATTCCAAAATCACCACTATTAGCAATAAATTTCAGATCAGCAGTTTTAAAGTTGATGATTACTTTTTTACTTCAACACAAAATATTTATTTAGCTCGTGGCTCGCTGCTTAGAAAATTGTTGTGGCTTAATGATATTCCAGTCAATAACGACATTGATCTAACCTTTGATAAATTAATTTACCAAAATGAAAGTTTTGATCAATCTGCAATAAAACTTCGCTTTGGTCAGGGCTATATAAATATTTCTGAGCTAAAACTAAATTCTGACAAAACCAATTTACAAGCCAGTTTAGCAATTGATATCAGCGCTAAAGAGCCAATATTTAATATTAATATTATAGCAGATAATTTTTATTACAGCACTGAGAAAAATGAAGAGTCTGAGCAAAAAAATAATGTTACTATTGCCGATCAGTTTTTTTCTTTACCTTCTTTAGAAGGATTTAGTGGTGATGTTAACATAGCAATAACAGATTTGAATTTGGATGATCTTGCAATTAAAAATTATAAACTTGGCGGAAAGTTAAAAGAAGGTTTGATCAATAATTCTGTGGTTACTTGCGATATTTATGATGGCAGCTTTAAGTATAAAGGCGTGATTGGAATCAAAGATGATAAAATATTAAATGGTGTTATGACTTTAAAAAACGCCGCGCTGGAAAAATTATTACCCAATTTAATTGGCGTCACAAATGTTGGCGGCGTAGCTAATATTTCTGGAAATATTACTTCGATAGCCGATTCCAAAAAATCTTTTTTTAAAGGAACTAACAGTGAAATTAAATTTAATGTCAGTTCACCAATTGTTGTTGGTTATGGTTTAACCGATTTGGTTAATAAAATGTTCTACTTCAATAATTTTAGAGAAGAGCTAAGAGATCCGGAAAAAGTTTTATTTAATCCCAATAGCCAAACAACTTTTAGGCAAGCTAAAGGTTCAATTTCACTCGATAAAGAAAAAGGCAGTAAATTTTCGATCAATCTTTCTGCACCTTTAATCAATGGAATTTTATCAGGAAAATTTGACTTAACTAATAATTCTATTGATGGGCTGGCAAATATAATTTTTATTACTGGCTCAAGACAAAAACAGGTGCCAATAAATATCGCTTCGTCTCTCAAAGGCGATATGAAAGAAATAAAAGTTACTAATAATCTTGATCAGGCAAAACAATATTTAGGACTAATCAAAATCAAGCCTGCGGAAATATTACCAAATTCAGCGCCAAACTCTAATAATACTTCAACACCAAATGCTGCTGCAACCAGCAATTCCGGCAATTCCAATCCTAATCAAAATTCTGTTTTGCCGCCAAATCAAAATAATAATCAAAATAATTTGTCGCCCAGCGAAAAAAATATTGAGCAGATAAAATCAGTAATCGCTGATCCTGCACCGAAATAATTATCTTATTATAATAAATATGACTGATCATAAAATTTCTGTTGCTGATATTTTGCTTAAAAAAAATCGTGAAAAAATTATTTGTTTAACCGCTTATACTTTTCCGATTGCAAAAATTTTAGATGAATATTGCGATATAATTTTAGTTGGAGATTCGCTGGGAATGGTAATTTATGGACTTCCCGACACTATTGAAGTTAATTTAACAATGATGATTAATCATGGCAAAGCTGTGATGCGCGCTGTTAAAAAAGCTTTTGTGGTAGTTGATCTACCTTTTGGCAGTTATGAAAATTCACCACAACAAGCGCTAGAATCAGCACAAAAAGTTATTAATGAAACAGGTTGCGACGCCATTAAAATCGAGACTTCGCGATCAATGATTGCAACCGTAAAATTTTTGGTGGAAAATAAAATCAAAGTTATGGCGCATGTTGGTTTATTGCCACAAAGCGTAAGAAAAATTGGCGGTTATAAATATCAAGGTCGCGATCAAAAATCAGCCGAGGAAATTTTAGAAACTTCTAAAATGTTGGAAAATGCCGGCGCTTTTGCAATTGTAATTGAAGCGGTTCCAGCGCAGCTTGCCAATCAAATTTCTGTTGCCTTAAAAATTCCTACAATTGGTATTGGCGCTTCTCAAGATTGCGACGGACAAGTTTTGGTAATCGATGATTTGCTTGGTCTTAATCAAGAATTTAAACCAAGATTTGTTAAACATTATGCCAATTTAGCAAATAACATTAGCAAAGCAGTTGAAGAATTTAGCGCTGAAGTAAAAACCAAAAAATTTCCCGCCCAAGAAAATTTATTTTGAGCAATAATTTAAAAACCAGAAGTAATTTTTTTTAACAACTCTGCTGCGCATTTTTTAGTTTCTTCAGCGGCTAATTCTCCCAATTTTTTAGCACTTTCTAAATCGGCTTTTCCTTGCAAATTAGTAGTAAAAATTTCGCTACCATCGTTAGCAAGAATCATAGTTTCTAAATACAAAACCTTGTCTTTAATTATAGCGTGAACCGCTGCTGGAGTTGAACAAGAAGCGTTAAGACCGCGCAAAAAAGCGCGCTCTGCTTTGACACAAATCTGAGTTTCTTGATGATTTATTTTAGCAAGAATTTGGTTAATCGCCTGATCATTTTTGCGATTCTGAATTGCCAAGGCTCCTTGACCACCAGCTGGCAACATAACATCTTTTGCAATAAAATTTTTATTTTTGTAGCCCAAAGGACAGCTTATTTTAGCAACTGCAATCTTTTCGTAACCAATGCGCTCTAGCCCGCAAACTGCTAAAATTGTGGCATCAACTTCATCATTTTCGATTTTATCAAGACGCGTGTTGACGTTACCACGAAAATTAACAATTTTTAAATCAGGACGTAATCTAAGCAAAATAGCTTTGCGCCTAGCTGAAGAAGTGCCAACGGTTGCTCCTTGCGGCAGATCAAAAATAGAATTAAATTTTTTGGAAATGAAACAATCTCTAGCATCAAATCTTTTGGTAAAGGCCGCCAATTCTGTTTCTTGATGAATTACCGGTGGCACATCTTTTGCAGAATGCACCGCAATATCAATTTTATTTTGTAATAAAGCTTCTTCGAGTTCTTTGATAAATAAACCTTTGCCGCCAATATCGGCAAGGTTGCGATCTTGAATTTTATCGCCCGAAGTTGTGATTGGAATTATTTCAACCTGCAGATTTTTTATTTGAGAAAAAAGAAGCGCTTCAATTTCTGCAACTTGAGCTAAAGCCAGCTTACTTGCTCTGGTGCCGATTCTGATTTTTAAGTCTGCAGACATCTGAGAATTTAATCAAAGCTGCCAAAACCTAGCCTTGTCTAGCTTTAAATCTTGGATTGGTTTTGTTGATTACATAAAGACGACCTTTACGACGCACAATTTTGCAATCTTTATGTCTTTTTTTAGCAGATTTTAATGAGTTATAAATTTTCATCTTGCGATCCTTCTTAAAGATAATTTTAGGGATTTTTGAACTTGAAAATAGCCAGGCTTTCAAAGAAGCGGCGCAAGTTAGTTTTGCTAAAATAAATGTCAATCAACTAACGATCAACTTCACCAAATACAATATCTTGCGTTGAAATTACTGTAACTACATCAGCAAGCATATGACCTTTAACCATAAATTCTAAACCTTGCAAATGTGCAAAGCCAGGAGCGCGTAAGCGACAACGATGCGGTTTATTTCCGCCTTCAGAAATTAGATAAACGCCAAATTCACCTTTAGGCGCTTCCACGGCGGCGTAAGCTTCGCCTTTTGGCACGTGATAACCTTCGGTGTAAAGTTTAAAATGATTAATCAGAGCTTCCATTGATTGCTTCATTTCTGATCTTTTTGGTGGCGAAATTTTTGGATCAGAAGTAGCGATTGCGCCTTTAGGAATTTTTTCCAAACATTGCTCGATTAATTTGATTGATTGGCGCATTTCTTCAACGCGAATTAAATAGCGATCATATGAATCACCGTTTTTACCAATTGGAATGTCAAAATCTAATTCTTCATAAATTTCATAAGGCTGGCTTTTACGTAAATCCCAAGCAATTCCCGATCCGCGCAACATTGGTCCGGAAAAACCCCAATTTAACGCTTGCTCTTTACTGACAATTCCAATTTCAACCATGCGTTGCTTGAAAATACGATTTTCAGTTAACAGCGCTTCCAGATCATCAATATATTTAGGAAAATTTTGGGCAAAGTCAGAAATTTCTTCAAGCAAACCATCTGGTAAATCTTGATGAACTCCACCGGGACGAATATAAGCAGCGTGCATTCTTGAGCCAGAAACTTTTTCGTAAAAACCCATCATTTTTTCGCGCTCTTCAAACATCCACAAAAGTGGTGTCATAGCGCCAACGTCAAGCGCTTGCGTGGTGACTGCCATAATATGATTTAAGATGCGGGTTATTTCTGAAAATAAAACACGAATAAATTGAGCCCGACGCGGAATCTCACAACCTAAAAGTTTTTCCACAACCAAGGCGAAAGCGTGCTCCTGACACATTGGCGAAACGTAATCGAGGCGATCAAAATAAGGAACGGCTTGTAAATAAGTTTTATATTCAATCAATTTTTCAGTGCCGCGATGCAACAAACCAATGTGAGGATCAGCGCGAGTTATAACTTCACCATCCATTTCCAAAACCAAACGCAAAACGCCGTGAGCTGCTGGATGCTGCGGACCAAAATTAATAGTTAGGTTTTTATGCTCATTTTTGTTTTGAGCTGGATTTTTGATTAGGGAAGTCATTTTAATTTTGTAAAAGTTTTGGTTGGCAGCTGAGTAGAAAAGAGAATTTTTAAAAATTTACGCTCAAAAAACAAATTAAAATTTTAATGCTTTGAGTGGTTCTTTGGGGATAAATTAGCTAACAGTGTCTATTTACTTGCCAAAACCAGACCCCGTCATAAAGACGGGGTGACAATTATAAGAGATTTTAGATTAATACTTAAATCGTCTAGAACCGTCTTCAAGGAAGACAATTGTAAGACTTTAGATCAATACTCACTTGTGTCACCCCATCTTCAAGGAAGACAATTGTAAGAGATTTTAGGTCAATACTTAACTCGTGTAAAACCGTCTTCAAGGAAGACAATTATAAGAAAATTATAAGAACTTTAGATCAATACTCACTTGTGTAATCCCGTCTTCAAGAGTGACAATTACAAGAAATTTTGGATTAATACTTACTAGTGCAACACAATCTTCAAGGAAGACAAATTGTAAGACTTTAGATCAATACTCACTTGTGCAACACTGTCTTCAAGGGTGACAATTGTAAGAGATTTTAGATCAATACTCACTCGTGTAACACCGTCTTCAAGGAAGACAAATTGTAAGAGATTTTAGATTAATACTTACTTGTGTCACCCCGTCTTCATGACGGGGTCTGGAAATTACTCCAATTTTTGTAGCAAAAAATTATCCGCAGTTATTTTTGCCTCAGCGCCCAAAACCAATGGTAGCATATTTTTAGAATGTCCAAGCACTTTCGATTTTTCTTGATAAAGAGCAATTTTTAATTTTTGAGCCAATAAATTTTCACCAAGTTTTTTAATTGCCAAATTAATATTTTTAGCCTTGGGCGTTCCATGCAAATTGCCTTGTAAAAAATTTCCCAGCACAATTGCTTGCGGATATTTTTTTTGCTCAACAATAATTTGCACAAGTTGATAAAAATAACGATCAAGCCTTTCGCCGTCTTCGCCTTCATCTTCCAAAAATAAAATTTTATCTTGCCAATTTATTTGATTTTTGGTGCCAAATTGTCCAGCCACAACGCTTAAACAACCGCCAGTTGTAACTGCGCTTATTTTTTTTGAAGAAGAAATTATTGGTTTTAGCTGATATTTTAATTCGATTTTTTTACCAAAAATAAAATCAGTAATTGTTGAAGTTGATTTTGACGAAACTTTATTCAAAACAATTTGCGCCAACATCGGCGCGCTTACAACTTGCCAATTCCAATCGTCAATTAAAATTTTGTTAAGCGAGGAAATATCAGAAAATCCGATAAAAATTTTTGAAGTTTTTGGTTTTTCTAATTGGGTTAAAAATGACAAAATTTCAGCACAACCATAACCGCCACGCGCGCACCAAATTATTTTTGAATCAGATTCGATAGCTTTTTTAAATTGTTCGAAACGCTTTTCAGCCGCAAAAGAAGCGAATTCATGGCTTATTGCTTTTTTTAAACTTAACTCTTTTTGAAAAAAAATATTTGGCTTTAAACCGATTTTTTTGATAAAATTTTTTATTTTTTCAATCTCATCAAAAGTGCTAGCACTGGCTGGATTTATGATTTCAACAACATCATTTTTTTTTAAAAAACTTAGCGGCATTTGTTAAGAATTATTGAAAATTTAATTTACATTTAGACCAGCAAAATTGTATTCTTCAAAGATAATTTCCAACCAAATTTTAGAATTTAAAAAATGTTTAAAGATAAAGTTATTATCTTCGATACAACTTTGCGCGATGGTGAACAAGCGCCCGGCGCGACGATGAACTTAGACGAAAAATTACTGATCGCCAAAACTCTTGAAAAAATGCATGTTGATGTTATTGAAGCTGGTTTTCCTGCGGCATCAAACGGCGACTTCATTGCTGTTAATCGTATTGCTCAAACTATCAAAAATTCGGTAGTTTGTGGTTTGGCGCGCGCCAAAAAATCGGATATTGAAAGAACAGCCGAAGCCATAAAAACAGCGGCTCAACCCCGTATTCATACTTTTCTTGCTACCAGTCCAATTCACATGCAATATAAATTAAAAATGGATGAGGCGCAAGTTTTAAATGCAATTACTGAAAGCGTTACTTTAGCACGAAATTTTTGTCAGCAAGTTGATTGGTCGCCAGAAGACGCCACCAGATCAAAACGTGATTTTTTATTCAAAGCAATTGAAACTGCAATTAACGCTGGCGCCAATACTATCAACATTCCTGACACTGTTGGTTATACAACTCCGGAAGAATATTTCGATTTAATTTCAGCGATTAAAAACAATGTCAGCAATATTGATAAAGCGATAATTTCAACTCATTGTCATAATGATTTAGGTTTGGCAGTCGCCAATTCTTTAGCGGCAATGCGCGCTGGTGCCAGACAAATTGAATGCACAATTAATGGTATTGGCGAGCGCGCTGGCAACGCCGCTTTGGAAGAAATTGTTATGGCGATAAAAACGCGCGGTGATTTTTACAAAGTTGAAACTGCAATCGACACCACAATGATCACAAGAATTTCAAAATTAGTTTCCAGCATCACCGGTTTTCATGTGCAATATAACAAAGCGATTGTTGGCGCTAACGCTTTTGCTCACGAGAGCGGAATTCATCAAGATGGTGTTTTGAAAAATCGTGAAACTTACGAAATCATGACTCCAGAATCTGTCGGCTTAGAAAAATCTTCTTTGGTTTTAGGTAAATTATCTGGTCGTGCTGCTTTCAAAGATCGTTTGAAAGAAATTGGTTATGAGCTAAGCGAAGAAATGTTGGCGCAGGCTTTCGCAAAATTCAAAGATTTAGCTGATAAGAAAAAAGAAATTTTAGATGAAGATATTGTGGCGTTGGTTGATGATTCAATTGTTAATCAAAAATCACGCTTTCATTTGCTTGATTTGGAAGTTAAATGTGGCACCAAAAAAGAAGCAGACGCAAGTCTGAAAATAAAAATTGACAATGATGAGGTCGTAACTAATTTCCGCTCAAATGACGGTCCGGTCGATGCAATATTTAATGCCATCAGCAAAGCAATTCCTCACAATGCCAGCCTTGACTTATATCAAGTTCAGGCCGTGACTGAAGGAACTGACGCGCAAGCCACTGTCGCAGTTCGATTAAAACAAAATAACAGAATTTTCAGTGCCAATGGCGCCAATACTGACGTATTAGTTGCCTCTGCAATTGCTTACATTAACTGTCTTGACAAACTTCAAAATAAATTAGGATAAAATGTTCTCAAAATTTTTCTCATTTTCTTCAAAAGATATTGCCATCGATCTTGGCACTGCCAATACTCTGGTTTATGTTCATAATCAAGGCGTGGTTTTAAATGAGCCTTCGGTTGTTGCGGTTATTAATGAAAATGGAAAATTAATTCCTTGCGCTTTTGGTGCCACTGCCAAAATGATGCTTGGACGCACTCCGGCAAAAATTGAGGCAATTCGTCCACTTAAAGATGGCGTAATTGCTGATTTTAAAATTGCCGCCGAGATGATTAAACACTTTATTCGCGAAGTTAATCAAACTAAAAGCTGGCTTGGTCCTTTGGTTATTATTTGCGTTCCATCTGGTTCAACTCCGGTTGAAAGAAGAGCGATTCAAGATGCTGCTGAAGGCGCCGGCGCCAACGAAGTCTACTTAATTGAAGAACCAATGGCAGCTGCAATTGGCGCCAATCTTCCCGTAACTGAACCAACTGGTTCAATGATTGTCGATATTGGTGGTGGAACCACCGAAGTAGGAATTCTTTCTTTAGGTGGTATTGTTTATTCAAGATCAGTAAGAGTTGGCGGCGATAAAATGGATGAAGCAATTATTTCTTATATTCGTCGTTATCACAATTTACTAATTGGCGAATCAAGCGCTGAACGCATTAAAAAAACTATTGGTGCTGCTTGCCCGCCGCAAGAAGGAGACGGCGCTTCAATTGAAGTTAAAGGTCGCGACCTTTCTAATGGCATTCCTAAAGAAATTATTTTAACCGAAAGACAAATTTCTGAAAGCTTGATGGAGCCAGTCGAACAAATTGTCGATGCTATAAAAGTTGCACTTGAATGCACTCCGCCAGAACTTTCTTCCGACATTGTTGAAAAAGGAATTGTTTTAAGTGGCGGTGGCGCATTGTTGAAAAATCTTGATGTGGTTATCAGACAAGCAACTGGCTTACCGGTTTTTGTTGCTGAAGATCCTTTACTTTGCGTGGTAAATGGTTGCGGTAAAGTTTTAGAAAATATTAAAATGTTCCGCGCCACTTTGTTTAGACAAGACTAACTTTAAGCAAGTGAAACAATATCTTAATTTCTCTCAAACTAAATCTAACTATAGCTTACAACATAACTTTAACTTGATTTTCAAGAAAATTGAGTTGGCACTTTTTTGCTTTCTTTGCGTAATTTCTCTAATCACTTGCAAAATTAATAAAGATTTTTGCGATGAGATTTCCATGAGTTTTGTTTCAATTTCACTGCCAATTGTTAACTTTGCTGCCTTTCCTTTCAATGCCACGATTAATCTTCTGACTAATTTCAGTGAGCTGGTTGACGCCAAAAAAGAAAATCAAATTCTCAAAGAAGAAAATGAAAAGCTGCGCGATTTTTATATAAAATCTTTAAATGTTAATCGTGAAAACAAAGAGCTGAAAGACACTTTACGCTTTGTTACTACTAAAAGTTCCAGTTATAAAGTGGCACGAATCAGCGGCAGAACTCACCAAATTTTTAATCAAGCTTTATTTATTGATGCCGGGAAAAATCGTGGTATCAAAGAAGGTAGCATCGTTACCGGTAATCACGGCGTTATTGGCAGAATTGCTCAGGTTGGCGACAATCAATCGCGCCTTATTTTAGTAACCGACGCTAATTCAAGAATTCCTGTATTAGCTTCTAAAGCCAGAGTGCGTGGTATTTTGGCTGGAAATAACAGCTCAAAAATGGAAATTTTATATCTGCAAAAAAATCATAATATTCGCCGTGGCGATTGGATTTTTACTTCCGGCGATGGCGATACTTTGCCGCCAGGACTTTTGATTGGCGTGGTTCGCAAAGTTGGTAATTCTTACGCAGAAGTTGTAATGACCGAAAACATCAATAACACTGATATTGTTACTATTCTTGATTATTGATCAATTAAGGCACTGTCGTAAATCAACTTTTTCGTCGAACTTTTCGCAATTTAAAATTTTTTTAAAACGCACGTACGTCTAAGTACGCTTACCTTTTTAAAAAATTTTTAATCACAAAAATTTCTTAGAAAAACTTGATTTACGCGAAACTCAAACCTTCTTGCTTTCATTCATCATAAAAGGAATTTGCGAGATGGTAAAAATTAACGAAATCGGCGTCATTCCAAATACTTTGAATTGCACCCAAAAGTCAGTTGAAAAATTGCGCCAGATTAATTCATTTAAAATTGCAAGAAATACAAAAAAAACTGCCCAGCGCCAAGATAAAGTCAACCAAGCTTTATCAAGCATTTTGATTTTACCGCCAAATAAATTTGCCAACCACAACTTCTTGGCAAAGTAACAATAAAACAAAATTAGTGCAAAAATAAGATTGATCACAGTTGGCTTGATCTTAATAAAAATTTCATTTTGTAAAATTATGGTGGCGCAACCAAAAATTCCTAAAACCAATCCTGAAAATAATGCCATTTTGGCAATTTTTTTGGTTAAGATGTAAGAGATAATTAAAGCAATTAAAGTTGCGACCATTAAAGCAATTGTTGCAATAATTAAAGGATTTCCGGCTTTGATGAATTTGTAAAAAATAAAAAAAGTGATTAGAGGAAAGTAATCACAAAAAAAGCTACTCCAAGATTCGTGGGAATTTTTGACGGGATTATTCATTTTATTGACAATTTAAGCCGGTTTTGGCGGATGAGTTTATAATATCTTGCACAAAAATCTGATAAGTTAAAGACGAATTACTATCTTGCAAAAGTTGCGCTAGTTCTTGATTATCAGTTACAAAACCTTGCGGAATTTTGATTCTTTTGATACCGTGTTTCTTCATGCCAATAATATTTTTTTCAATCAACCAATCTTTCTTACTGCCAATTAAAATCTTTTCCTGATTTTTACTGATAAGATTTTTACCAGCTTCGTTGCTTAAATCAATTACAGCAATAATTTCCATGCCACAAGAAATTTCTGTCGCCCCAAATCCTAAATTTACCTCAGTAATTATTGGCTGCAAATTTGTTTGATTGTTATTTCTTTTTTCATCTTCTTGCTGTTTGGCATAAGAGCGCGCCGCAGAAATATTGGTTGCGATAAACTTTCCTTTATCTTGCATTTCGGAAAAATTTTTTTTGATTTTTTCAGCGGATAGACGATTTCCAAGGCTTTCTGGATTATTTTTATTAGAAAATAAACCAAAATAAAGTATGACCATTACGCCGGTGATTTTGATCAAAGGATTTTGTAAAATCTTCATATAACAGTTATAATAATTCGAATGTGCGGTGGATTTGATTCACAATTTTAGAGCCTGTTTTCAGGTTTAAAACAGGCTCTAAGCATTTAAAGCAAGTTTTTATAATCAATAGCGCCGCGTCTTAAAATTTCAATTTTGCCATTATCAATTTTAACAACTGTTGAAATTTTTTGCGGCATTAAAGTTCCACCATCAATTATTAAATCCAAATTAGAATCAGCAAAATATTTTTTTACTTCCGCAGCCTGCAATGCTGCTTCTTGACCAGATAAATTAGCGCTGGTTACCGCTAAAATTCCATCAAAAGCCGATACTAATTTTGTAACAAAATCATGATCAATAATACGAAATCCTAAAAAATCTTCATGTTGTAAATTCAGATTTTGAGCAAGTTTAATTCTATTTTGCACCTTTTTTTTAAGCACCAAAGTCAACATTCCTGGCAAAAATTTTTGCGCAATTTCTTTGGCTTTTTTATCAAAAACAAAAATTTTTTTAGCAGTAGAAATATCTTTAACAAAAATGGCGACAGGTTTTTTTGAATCGCGTTTTTTTAAATTATATAAATTTTCAACCGCCTTTTGGCTGGAAGCATCAACAGCCAAACCATAAACTGTGTCACAAGCAAAAGAGATAACTTTATCAGCTTGCAAAAATTGGCAGGCAATTTCTACAGCCTGCGCATCTGATTCTTTAATAATTAGCATTGCGACATTGTCTTTATTGGTTGGAAAGATTTTCTATGTAATTCACAAATGCCAAATTCTTTTATTTTTTCAATATGAGATTTTGTTGGATAACCAGCGTTTTTGTGCCAGTTATATTGGGGAAATTTCTGATGCAAATTTTGCATAATCTGATCACGCGTTTCTTTAGCAATGATTGATGCCGCAGCAATTGATAAGCTTTTTTGATCACCTTTTACAATCGCTTTAATTTCAAGAATTTTATCAGTTTTGGCAAAAGGAATAAAGTTGCCATCAACTAAAATAATCTGCGGTGATAGTTGATATTTCTTGGACAAATCTTGCAGCGCCAGCAACATTGCCAATTTAGTTGCTTGCAAAATATTAATTTTATCAATTACTTCAGCTTCAACAACGCCAACGCCAAAATGGGATTTCTTTTTAAGATCAAGAAAAATTTTTTGACGCAATTTAGGCGATAGTTTTTTTGAATCGTTTATTTCTGACGGATAATTATCACGATTTAAAATTACACAAGCTGCAACCACAGGACCAGCCAGCGGACCTCTTCCTGCCTCGTCAATTCCGGCAACCAGTAAATTTTTATAATCATTTTCAATTAAAAAATTTGGATAAATTTTCTGCACTTGCATTTAAGTAAATATTTAATTTTAATTTCTGACGCAAATCTCATTTTTATTTTATGGCACTGTCGCAAATCCGCTTTTGCAAAAAATTTTTAGGCGATTCATTTTTCGCGACGCATTGGATATAGACATCCATGAGGAGCAAAAAAATGAATCAACAACAAAATTTACAGCAAAAGGTAGGGTTACGCGACATTGCCTTTATTTAATCAAATCAAATATCATTTATGTCATTTCTTAACAATAACAGTCTTAATGACAAACCGTCTTTAGTAAAACCAATCGCAATTATTGTGGTAATTCTTTTGTTAATTGGTGGTTCTTATGTATTTTTTGGCAAAAAAAATAATACCAATTCAGAAGCAAAAAATGATCCGGCAGAACAGGTTGAAATTCAAGCAAGCGGCTTGGATAAAGATATGAAAATTAAAAATGTTGAAGATGTTGAAAAAGTTCTTGCGAAATGGATCGAAGCTAATCCAAAAGCAATTATTGCTTCAGTAACAAATATGCAAAAAAAAGCTATTGAACAACAAATTAAAGATGCTCAAAAAAATATCTCCAGCAAAAAAGATGAAATATTCAACGACGCTAATTCTGCATCTTACGCGCCATCAGGTTTTGACGTAACAATTGTTGAATTTTTTGATTATTCTTGTGGTTATTGCAAAAAAGCTCAATCAACGGTTAGCGATCTTCTTGATCAAGACAAAAAAGTTAGAATCATCTATAAAGAATATCCAATTCTTGGTCAAGCTTCGGTTGAAATGGCGCAAGTTGCAGTTGCAGTCAATATTATCAACCCTGCTGCTTACAAAAAATTTCATGATGCTTTGATGAAATCAAACGCCCATAGTAAAGCTGAAGCTATTAACATCGCTAAATCCAATGGCATTAACAGTGATAAGCTAGAAAAAACTTTGAAGAATGAGCAAGAAAAAATTGCTAAAATTTTACAAGATAATTCTGTTCTTGGCGCTTCAATTGGCATTACCGGAACTCCAGGATTTATAATTGGTGAAGAATTAATTCCTGGCGCAATGGATATTGCATCTTTTAAAGAAAAAATTGCTGCTATTAGAAGTAAAAAATAACTAAACTTTATCAAGTTTGGCTTATCAAATTGATCTTTGTTTAGAGTCGTTGCATGTTACAAGTTAATTAGCCATTTGCGTGTAACGACTTTTTTCACAACGGTCTTATTTTGTAAATTTTGATCCTAATAATTTTTTCATCATAGGCTTTACCTTCTTTACTAATTTCATGACCGTCGCCAACAAAATAGATTTTTCGTTTTTAAGCGATCAGCAAAAATCGGTAATTCAAGCTTTTGAAGATGGTAAAAATATTTTAGTTACTGGTGGCGCTGGCACCGGAAAATCTTATCTTTTAAACTTTCTCAAAAGAAATTATCCAACATCAAGAATTGAAATCACCGCCAGCACTGGAATTGCTGCACTTAATGTTGGCGGATCAACTATTCATTCTTGGGCAGGAATTGGATTAGCTAATTTACCAATTGAAAAAATCATTGATAATATTTTTAGCGCTAAGTTTTCGCGCATTAGGCGTCGCATTCAAAAAACGCGAGCTTTAGCAATTGATGAAATTTCAATGATTTCCACTGAGGTTTTTGAAATTCTTAATCGGGTTTTTCAAGCTGTTCGCGAAAATAATTTACCAATGGGCGGCTTGCAGATAATCTTATTTGGTGACTTTTTACAACTGCCGCCAATCAATCGCGACAACAATCAAAGCCGACAAAATTATAATTTTTGTTTTACCAGCCCAACTTGGGAAAAATTAAATCTTACTAATTTTTTATTAGAGCAATCTTTTAGACAAAGCGATGCTGACTTTATTCGTATTTTAAATAATTTACGTTTTGGCGAAATTAACGCCGCTGATAAAAAAATTCTGCAATCACGCGTTAATGCCAAAGACAATAACCAAGCTATTCGCCCAACAATTCTAACAACACACAATTACAAAGTTGAACAAATTAACGAATTAGAATTAAAAAAAATTCCACAACCAGAAGTTTTTTATAAAGCCAGCTATAGCGGCTTGCCTGAAAAAATTGAATTTTTACGCCGCAACTGTTTGGCGCCGGAAAACTTACGCTTAAAAATTGGCGCGCAAGTTATGATGATTAAAAATACCTATCAAAAAGATGGCATTATAAACGGCTCGCTTGGCGTAATTAAAGATTTCTCAGCCAAAAAATCTTATCCAATCGTTGAATTTACCAACGGCAAAATTATCACCATTGCGCCGGAAGAATGGCTATTAGAAAAATTTAACGAAACTAATCAACAAGTCGCAATTGAAGCTACGCTTAATCAAATTCCTTTAATTTTAGCGTGGGCAATCACCATTCATAAATCACAAGGTTTAACTTTAGATAAAATTTCTTGCGATCTTGCTCAAACTTTCAGCCCAGGACAAATATATGTGGCGCTCTCTCGAGCAAGATCTCTGCAAGGTATTTTTATCGAATCAATTGATTTTGACCGCTTAAATTCTAATGATGAAGCGATTACTTTTTATCGCAACTTAGGAAGATCATGAATAATTTTTTAGATTATTTCACAAAAGCTATTGAGAATTTAAAAAACGAAAATCGTTACCGCGAATTTTTGGATATTTCAAGACATTGCGGCGATTTTCCTTACGCCACCAATAATCATAACGGTAAAAAAATAATTGTTTGGTGTTCTAATGATTATTTAGCAATGGGACAAAATGAAGCAGCAATTAATCAGGCAATCAAAGCTCTAAAAACTTATGGCGTTGGCGCAGGCGGAACGCGCAACATTTCTGGCACTAATAATGAAATTGTAAAATTAGAAAAAAAATTAGCTGAGTTACACAAAAAAGAAGCTGCTCTTACTTTTAATTCTGGCTACAGCGCCAATGACGCAACTATTCAAACCCTGGCAAAAATAATTCCTGATTTAGTAATTTTTTCTGACGCTAAAAACCACGCTTCAATAATTTCTGGCATCAGAAACAGCCAACTTAAAAAAGAAATTTTTCGCCATAATGATGTTAATCACTTATCTGAATTACTTGCCAAATATTCTTATGATCAGCCCAAAATAATTGTTTTTGAATCGGTTTATTCAATGGACGGTGATTTTGGAAAAATTTCAGAGATTGCTAGTTTAGCCCAAAAATATAATGCATTAACTTATATTGACGAAGTTCACGGAGTTGGAATTTATGGCGAAAGCGGCGCTGGAGTTTGTGAAGAATTTGGACTTGCTGACAAAATTGATATTATTCAAGGCACTTTTGCCAAAGCCTTTGGCACAATTGGCGGTTATATTGTTGCTCAGGCAAAAATTATTGATGCTATTCGTGGTTTGGCTTCTGGCTTTATTTTTACTACCGCTTTACCGCCAGTAATTGCCGCTGCAACTCTGGAAAATATTTCTTACTTACAAAAAAGTTCAGATGAACGCAAGAAGATGAAAGAAAATGTCAGAAATTTAAAAGCAAAATTACAAAAAAATAATATTGCAATTGTTGAAAATGATTCCCATATCATTTCGGTTAGAATCGGCGACGCTGCCAAAGCTCAATTGATTTCCAAAACTTTGTTGGAAAAATTTAATATTTATGTGCAGCACATTAATTATCCAACCGTTGCCAAAGGTGATGAACGTTTGCGCATAATTGCTACGCCACTTCACGATGAAAAAATGATTGATGATTTAGTTGCGGCTTTGACAAAAACTATACTTAATCAAATTCAAACGCAGTTTGAATTTGGTCTAAATTGAATTGCTGCGCACGAAGTAAATTCGTGCATCCGCAATAAATTTTATTTTTTAAGAAAGATCGGTTTCTTGAATCAGGTTGAGTATATCCATAAAATGCTGTAAAATGAGACTGGCGGCGATGTCATCAACAAATTTATTTTTTTTACGAGATAGTTTAGAATTATTGATTTCTCTGGCTTCAAAGCTGGTTAATCTTTCTTCAAAAAGAAAAATTGGTAATTTTTTACCTAAAAATAAATCAAGATTTTGAGCAAATTCTTCACAAAATTTCGTCATAAAAATTATGCTTTCATCCATGTCAATTGGATGTCCAATTACAATTGCAACAATTTCATTTTCTTTAATAAAATTTTCAATCACACTAAAATCTTTTTGATTACTACGACGATTGATAATTAATTTAGGAGTAGCAATAAATCTTGAAGCATCCGACAAAGCAATGCCAATACGTTTGGTGCCAACATCAATTCCTAATAATCTGCCAAATTTTGGTAAAGATTTTAGCACTTCTTGATTTGTGTTTGTTAAATCTTTAAAAATGGTCATCGGTTGAATTATTTAATTTCCTGTATACACCTTTAACACACGGGCGGAGTTCCCCACAAGCGTGGGGCGGGGCTAGCGCCGCGTTGCCGTATCCCAAAGGATAAAGGCTTTTAATTCTGATTACTTATATAAATTTATGGCAAAAGTTACAGAAAATGATATTAAAAAAATTGCTCACTTAGCAAGAATAGAAGTTAGCGAAAAATCACGTCAAGATCTGGCAAATCAGGTTGGTAGTATTATTAATTGGGTTGAAAAACTTAATGAAGTTAATAGCGAAAATATTACCGAATTAAGCAGCGTTCATCAGATTACTCTTCCTACAACTGAAGATAAAGTCAGCGCCAATTATAATGCCGAGGAAATTTTACAAAATAGCAAAGACGCGAAATACGGCTATTTCACAGTGCCAAAAGTAATTGAATAAATAACCTTAGATTTTGAATCAGTTAAATTTAGATTTACCCAAAGCGAAAAATTTTGATCCTTACAGCGCCAAAGACTTTCTTATTTTGGAAGAAAATCGCGCCGCTTTTAATTTTTTAGAAAAATTTTTTACACAAGATAGTTTTAGTCAGGCGCAGTTTACATCTCTTATTCTAAAAGGCGCCAGACATTCAGGAAAAACTCACTTACTAAGTTTTTTTACCAAAAAATACCAAGCAGAATTTTTGCAAATTGAAAAAATTTCTCAGAAAAATTTGGTAAAAATTTTTACCACTAACCAATTTTATATTCTGGAAGATATTGATAAAATAGAAAACGAAGAAATGCTGTTGCACATTATTAATAGTGCTTTCGAAGCCAAAGCTTTTTTAATTTTAAGCCTTATCAAACAACATAAATTCAATCTTAAAGATTTATCTTCGCGGCTTAAAAATATTTTTGCGTTGCAAATAAAAGATCCAAAATCAGAAACTATAGAAATACTTTTAATCAACGCTTTATCGCGCAGGCAAATCAAGGTTTCAAACCATATAATTGATTTTATTACCAATCATATTGCGCATGATTATTCGGAGATTTTTTTTATTGTTGACGCTATTGAATCTTATCTTCAGGTTGAAAGAAAAAACTTAACCACAAAAAAAATAACAGAAATCTTGGCTGAAATAAGAGGAAACAAGTAGATTAAGCTAACAACTTTTCAACTTTTTTAAATTGACCATCGATACAAGCGCCATCTTCGACCGAAAGAGATTCATATTCAATTAAGCCGGTAACTTTTGCTTTGCTGGTAATGCTAATATTTTTAGCGCGAATATTGCCATTAAATTTGCCTCTGATGTTTAGAGATTCGGCACTAATTTCTCCCTCAATATATCCTTCTTCGCGCAAAACAACACTATTACCGCTAATTGTGCCTTTAATATTGCCTTCAATTTCAATAAAGCCCAAACCAGTTATATTACCTTCAAAATTAAAATCTTTGGCAATTATTGTTGGCATTGATCTAAAATTAGAGCTGATAGATTCAATTTTTTTACCAATGCTACCCTCATTAGCAGCAGCGCTTTTTATCAGATCAGAAAATTTGGATCGCAGATTAGCTATTAACATATTTTACAGTTTTTTCGTCGTTAAATAAAGAGTCTCCGGCTTCAAGAAATTTTTTTGGATTAAGCGGAGTATTTCTGTATCTAACTTCATAATGCAAGTGCGAACCAGTGCTGCGACCAGTGTTGCCCTGAATTGCGATTACTTGTCCTTGCTTAACTGTTTGTCCTTCTTTAACTTTTACAGCTGCTAAATGACCATAACGCGTAGTAATGCCAAAGCCGTGATCAATCACTACGGCATTACCATAATCACTAAACTGTCCGGCTAAAATTACTATTCCAGATGAAGGGCTAATAACTTTTTCATGATAAGGACCAACAAAATCTAAACCTTGATGTAAAGCATAATTACCGGTGATTGGATCAATTCTGGTGCCAAAACCACTGGAAACGAAATAATTTTTCATTGGTTTAGAAAGCGGCATAACTTTGACTAAATTTTCTAACATAGTCAGACGATCAAGATCATTGGCAAGTTCAGATTTTTTCAGATGTTTGCTAATTTGATCATCAGCATTGACTGAAATTTTTTTAATTTTTTCATCAATTTCAACCAAAGGACCGCCTTGGCGACTGGTCAAACTTTTTTGATCATTCAATGAAATCTCTTTTTCATTTTTACTTTTTGAAATAATTTCAGGATTTTTTTTCAGATTTAGACCAGTAATTCTGATGGCATTTTCAATTTTGACAATTCGATCACGAGCGAAAGAATGAATATTAGCAAGCTTCAAACTAGCTTCTTTTATTTCTTCAATAGTTTTTTTGTCATTTCTGGAAAGATCATCTTCTTTAATATTGTTTGGCGTTTTAAAATCTGGCATTTCTTCGCCTTTTACCTTGTGAGAACTTCCTGTGATTGAAATTAAATAATCATTAATTTTTTTTAACTTGTCATTTACCTGCTCAAATTCATCTTGGAAAAAACTATTGGCAGATCTTAGTTGTTTTATTTCTTCCGACTTAGCTTCAATAATTTCATTATAACGTAATGACTTATCAAATAAATTAAACACCCAAAAGAAAATTATTATAATAGCAAGCTGTGAAAATGGACCAAAGCTGATGCTTCTGATTTTTTGATTAGTAACAAAAAGAATGGTTCTTTTGGTAAAAATAAATTTATAAATACTAACAAGAACGTGCAGAACAATCATGCCAATAGACAACAAAGCAGCGGACATTTTCTTTTTTAAGAGATAACTTTTATTCATCAGAAACGAAATTATTAAAAACGCTAAAACGAAGCGACAGCTTAATTAAAAAGCGCTACTAAACTTTGAAATCCAAAGCAAGCAGCTTCAAGTGCAAATAGACTTTTTTATAGGCTTATTTTTATACGAAGAAGATTTTTGTAAATTGATATAGGATCAACATTGTTTTTTGACTTAGACCAATGTCAAGATTTTTCTCGATTTATCCAATTGACTAAAAAAAAAGCGTTCATAACATGCGCCGCCCTTCTTAACTGAAAATTTCAGATTCTTCAAAAAAATAAAATCTAAGTTAGTAAATTAGTAACTTAGCAAATTAAGTAAATAGTTTAAATAAACGGTCTAAACAATGTCTAAAGCTAAAACTCAAAGCAAAGCTGAAAGCTCTAATTCTGCAGTTGCAACAGAAAAAACTGTAAAAACTGCAACTAAAAATAATTCAGCGAAAGCTGTCGAAAATAACCACAATGATATTCATCCAAAACAGCATTTGGTGAATGTAATTATGACTGATAAAAAAACTCAGTTCCAAATTCTTACAACCTGGGGAAAAGAAGGCGACACTCTCAGACTTGATGTTGATCCAAAAAATCATCCAGCTTGGCAAGAAAAAGGACAAAATTTTATCAATGCTAATGATGAAAGAGTTACTAAATTCAAAAGCAAATTTGGTAACTTTGATTTTGTTGGCGGCAAAAAAACCGATGCATAAAATTGTCTAAAAAAATTATCTGCCTTACTGGCTGGGGTCAAAAATTTGATTCGCTGGAATTTATCTTCCGTGATCCACTTTTTGATCCCATTTTTTTTGCAACTTCTTCACTAAATTATTCAGTTTTCGATTCAGCAATTGAATTTTTCACAAATGTAAAATCTTCCAACCTTCACTGCGATATTTTAATTGGCTGGAGTTTGGGCGGACAGTTGGCTTTACGTTTAATTGCACAAAAAATTTTAAATCCACAATTATTAATTTTAATCGCACCACCATTTCAGATGGTGAAAGACAAAAATATTCAGGCGGCAATGGCGCCAAATGTTTTTGCTGAATTTTATCACAATTTTTGTAAAGCACCAAATCAAACTTTGAAAAAATTCTCTATCTTAAGTGCAATGAATGATCGCAACGCTTCTGAAATTTATAAAAATCTTGAGATTAAAGATGATGATTTTGGATGTTTAAAATTTTGGCTTGAAGAGCTTAAAATTTTTTCTTGTTTTAATTTAGATTTTTCACAAATGCCTCGCACTATTTTTTTTCAAGGCGCCGGTGATACGATTGTTCACGCAAGTCAGGCGGAATATTTTAAAAAAAGAATAAAAGATTTTCGTCTGGAAGTTTTTAAAAATTGTGGTCACGCTCCGCATTTAAGTGATGTTGAAAAATTCAGAAAAATTATTTTTGCAGAATTTCAAATTTTGCGGCGATAGCCAACTGCTTCCAATAAATGATCTTCGGAAATTTTTTCACTATTATCTAAATCAGCAATTGTGCGCGCAACTCTTAAAATTCTGGTAATGCCACGCATTGAAGTTGACATTTTTTCCACTGATTTTTTTAAAATTTTGCGAGACTGATCATCAAGTTCGCTAAATTTTTCTAAAGTTTTGCCATCAATTTTTGCATTTAATTTGGGCAAATTTTGCATTGACGGTTCATTTTCATATCTTTTTTCTTGCAATTCTCTCGCCTTTAAAACTCTGGCAGCAACTGTTTCTGAACTTTCACTTTTACTTGAAATATCTGAAAAAATATCAACTTGCGGCACGTTAACAGCAATGTCAATACGATCCAAAAGTGGTCCAGAAATTTTATTTTTATAATCTTCGCCACAAATTGGTGCTTTTTTACATTCACGCGAGCTATCACCCAAATAGCCACAACGACAAGGGTTCATAGCACTAACTAATTGAAAGTTTGCTGGATAATTGATACGAGCATTAACGCGCGAAACGCTTACATCGCCGGTTTCAAGAGGTTGACGCAAAGAATCTAAAACCTGTCTGGGAAATTCTGCCAACTCGTCCAAAAAAAGAATACCATTATGCGCTAATGAAATTTCGCCAGGCTTAGCTTTAGTTCCACCGCCAACCATTGCCGGCATTGAGCAGGAATGGTGCGGATTACGATAAGGTCGATTAGTGATTAAGTTTCCATCCAAAATGCTGCCATTCATGCTGTGAATCATGTTAATTTCAAGAATCTCACTTAATTTTGGTGGTGGTAAAATTCCACCCAAACGCGAAGCTAACATTGATTTACCTGTTCCTGGAGGTCCAATTAATAACAGATTATGCCCACCAGCAGCAGCAATTTCAAGAGCGCGCTTTGCAGCTTCTTGACCTCGAATATCAGCTAAATCAGGATAATTAATTGTTTTGGAGATTTTGGTTGTTGTTGGACGCGCTAGAAGTTGCTGACCTTTAAAATGATTAATCAGTGCTAATAAATTTGGCGCGGCAATAATTTCTAAATCGCCTGCCCAAGCAGCTTCAGAGCCATTCACCTGCGGACAAATTATAGCATGATTTCTTTGATTGGCGCCAATCGCCGCCGAGATAACTCCCGAAATAGAATTGATCGAACCGTCAAGTGATAACTCACCTAAAATAAAAAATTTTTCGACACTTTGCTGCTCAATAATTCCCATCTCAATTAAAATTCCCAGCGCAATTGGCAAATCAAAATGACCGCCCTCTTTTTGCAAATCAGCCGGAGCTAAATTAACTGTAATTTTTTTAAAAGGCCAAGAAAGTCCAGTTGAAGAAATAGCAGCGCGGACTCGTTCTTTTGATTCACCAACTGCCTTGTCAGGCAAGCCAACAATTGTAAAAACAGGATTTCCGCCGTCGGTAATTTTTACCTGAACATCAACTTCTACAACGTCAACTCCAAGAAAAGAGAAAGTTTTTACTTTTGCAACCATGAGGTGTTTTGTGGTGAGTTAAATTTTATATCAAACTTGTTACTAAACTTAAATAAATAAAATAATTTTCGGTCGACTCGTGGTGAAAGCCGGTGGTGTTTTGTGGTGTTGGTTAAAGGTGGTGACACGTTTAATCGTGACGAAATCAAACATGCAAAGCATAGTTATTAGAGAAAAAAATATTACAACTAACCACAGATTTAGAAGCGAAAAAAAATTTCTACTCAGGATTGT
>JANRKR010000107.1:0-13923 GCA_033763375.1 Rickettsiales bacterium | reverse complement strand
ACTGCCATTCTTTATGGCGCTGATGCCGTTTATTGCGGAACTCCCGACATGTCGCTGCGCGTAAAATCGGGCTTTACTTTGGAAGATGTTGTTGAAGGCATAAAATTTGCTCATGAACGCGGCAAAAAAGTTTATTTAACTCTCAATCTTTTTTCGCATAATAAAGACATTGAAAAACTGCCGCAGTTTATTGAAACGGTAAAGTCAGTAAAGCCTGATGGCTTGATAGTTTCCGATCCGGGAGTTTTTCAATTCGTCAAAGAACACGCGCCAGATTTAGAATTACACATTTCAACTCAAGCCAATGTTTGCTCGTGGCTGACAGTTGATTTCTGGAAAAAACAAGGTGCCAGTTTGGTCGTGATGGCGCGTGAAGTGGCGTTTAAAGAATTGGCGGAAATTCGCCAAAAATGTCCCGACATTAAAATTGAAACTTTTGTGCATGGTTCAATGTGCATGACCTATTCGGGAAGATGCTTGCTTTCAAATTTTATGGCCGAACGTGGCGCCAATCAAGGAAGTTGTGCGCATAGTTGCAGATGGGGTTATAAATTAAAAATCAAACTCAAAGACAATACCGAACACGAAATTGAAATTAATGAAGATAACAAAGAAATGTTTGACTTCTTTTTAGAAGAAGAAATCCGCCCGGGTCAGCTTCTGCCTTTTGAGGAAGATGTTCACGGCTCTTATATTTTAAATTCTAAAGATTTGTGTTTGTTGCCCAAGCTCGATGAATATATAAAACTTGGTTTAGATTCGTTCAAAGTTGAAGGTCGCAATAAAACCGAGTTTTACGCCGGATCAGTTGCGCGAGTTTATCGCGCCGCAATTGACGATTACATAAAAAATCCCGAAAGTTGGAACGCTGATGATTATATGGACGAAATCAATTCTGTAGCTAATCGCGGCTATACTTTGGCTTTTCACGATGGGCGATTAACTAATTTAGCGCACGATTATGAAAGCACTGGCTCAACTTCATTTTACGAATATGCCGCTTGCGTGGTTGAATGGCAAGGTGATGATTTAATTTTAGAGGGCAAAAATCGTTTAGACGCTGGCGATGTTTTAGAATTTCTGTCACCATTTCAGCGCGAGCCAATCTTGCTTAGAATCTATGAATTTCATCACGTGAAAGATGGAAAAATTACCGATAAACTTCACGCTGGTCAAAAACCATTATTCAAAATTACTGCTTCAGCTTTTCACCTTTACGAAAAAGAAGCTTTAAAAAAACTTTTGCCGCCTTTAAGTCTAGTTCGTAAAGAAAAAAACAACATCGAGTCAGAGAAATTAAAAGTAGAATCACGCCAGCTTTCGCATCAGTTGGAAGCTGGCCAAATTAGAGAAGAGAAATACGAAACAAAAAGAAAAAAATATTTTTCAGCGCTCGAAGTTGCTGACGAACAAGTTTCACCAAGAACTCCCAGAATTGGGGTTGAGGGTTGTTGTGGTAAAGGTTGTAACGGCTGTTTAATTTTTTGGCATGATGGGAAATATGTCAAAGCGCGGGAAGTTTTAAAAACAAAAAAGATTGGCGAGATGCTTTTCTAAAAGGTTCCTAATTAAAATTTTGTTTAATTTAGATTCCCTTTAATACTTATTAAAATGAAAATAAATTCATCACATACTTCACAAGATTTACGAAAAACAATAACTTTCATTGGATCTGGTCAAGTATCGGCAGCTTTGATAGCAATTTTAGTTTTAAAAAATAGAGAACTGGAAGCGCAAGCGCAAGAAATTGAAATAAGATATAACAATACAGAATCGCGATTTTATGATATTGATGAAAAAGCAAATGCAACTCTTGATAATGCAGAACATGAAACAAAGTTAAAACATGATCAAGAAGTTCAAGAAATCAGAAATAAAAAAGTCAAAATTTCTATCCTAGGAAAGTCTGACAGCGAAAGTTTAGGAGTAATTCAAGAATCGGGAATTAAAGTAACCTTCAACAGAACACAAGACTCGCCTTTTGAAAAAATAGAGATTGGACCTAGTGAGCTAGAAATTATTTCTGATAATCCTCAGGATATTGGTGAACAAGATCACATAATCGTTGCTACAAAAACATTTTCTCACGACGAATATTTGCTTCAATCAATTGAGGCTCTCAAAAAGAAAAACCAAAATGAATCTGAGCAAGATTTTATTCCATCAACTGTTGTTCTTGCACAAAATGCAATTCCGTGTTGGTATATAAAAAAATCTTTTGGATATCAAAAAAAGGAAACGTTATCAGCTGACTTTATTAAACAATTTGAACATGATAATAATTTTGTTACAAGAATTGGTTCTGAGAGTTTGGTTGCGTGTGTTTTAAATTTTGAATCTAGCTTCATAATTACTGATAATCAGCCACAATATGGTGAATATACAATATCAACTCCACTTGAAAAAGTTGGCGTTCCAATATCTCTGGTTCTTGATGATGACTCAAAACCAAATATTAGTAATCTAAGAGATATATTTTATGATGCTGGAATAAAAACTCAGATTACAGATTCAGATATCACCCGTGAAATGCTTTTAAAGCTTCAGATTAATGTCACTATAAGTGGCTTATGCACAATTCTTGGTACTAATATTAGTGAATTGTTAGAAGAAAATAATAAATATCGCGAGCTGGCATTGCTCTTAGGAAAAGAAATTGGTGATTTTTCTCGCTGTGAACCTCGTCACGGGGGTCTTAGAAGTAAAGATAATTTGTCTCTTAGATTAGAAAATAGTGCCGCACATTATCCAAGCATGGAAAGAGATTTTATTCTGGGTAAACCTATAGAAACTGAAATTTTTTCTAGGGTAATAATGATCAGTAGCGAGATGAATTGGGGCGAAATGTTTTATACAAAAAATGTTTTTAAGATCTTGAAAGAAATGGTTAAAATAAGAGATGAGGCTATTGAAGCATCAAAAACTAAGAAAGGTGTTAGCGATGAAACCATGAAAGAAATTCTTTCCAAGGCTGTTGAAGATTCTAGAAAAATTGCTGCTCAAAAACTAGAAAAACTTTTTAATGTTTATAAGCAGCGTCACAAAGATCAGTCACCTCCAAGAAATCTTTCAAGAACTTCTTTAGTTATAACATCGCCGCCAAATAAAATACCTTCAGATTTTGATCGTACAGAATCATCAGATATTCCCAATAATTCTCCTATTAAACCAGAAGTAATAACTTTATCAAAACAGTACAATCAAAATAATGATAAGCTTTAAAATGAAAAACAAAACTACAAAGTTATTTTAATAATAATCCAAAAGGTAGTTTATTTTGGCATGATGGGAAATATGCCAAAGCGCGGGAAGTTTTAAAAACAAAAAAGATTGGTGAGATGCTTTAATCTTGTTTGTAATCAAGTTTATTTTTATAAAAAAACTAAAATTTATCAAAGACAATTTCTACTTACCATATTTAAAAACCGCTAATTTATGACTAGAGATAATGAAGATCAGGAAAATCCTAAGCAAAAAAGGCAAAGAGCCGACTCCTTTAGTTCTGATAGTGACAAACATTTTGACGATAAAAGTTATGATTCCGGCGATGAAGGTGGTTATGAGATAACAGCTCAAACTCTGAACTTATATGGTGATCTTAGCATCGTTGCTCAAAACAATAAATATCGTCTGTATTTTAACAAAAAACTGTTTCACAAACGAAATATGGGCGATTTACTCAAGGAAGATTTGATTAATACTCTAAATATTTCGGATCAAAAAATTATTAGTTCTATTCATGCCAGAGATGAATATATATCTTTTTTTGATAGAGAAATCTTAGATCGTTGGATTGAGGCAAGATATTTAAAAGTCAAAGAACTAACTGAAAAACGGGAAAATAAGAAAATAGTTGTGTACGGTATTGGTTGTGTTGGTGAAGCAGTTGTTAGGGAGATAATCTCGTATCATGAAAGAATTGAAAAAGGCTGCGATATTATTGTTATGAATAGAAATATTGAATATCTTCAGCAAAGAGTAAAAGAAATCTCGTCACAAATAAATCGAACTAGAATAAGTCTAAATTGTGCCGAAAATTCACAAGTTTTGTCTGGAGCTGATTTAATTATTATAACTAGTGGTGTGAATGCGGCTTCTATTAAAAGTAAATCAAGAGATGAATCCTATGAGTATAATGCTGGAATTATTGCTAAATATGGCGAACAAATAAGAGAATTTGCTCCTGAATCTAAAATATTACTTATTACCAATCCTATAGAAAGATTATCATTGCTGCTGGTTAAACATAATGGTTTAGATCCAACGAAAATATTTGGTTCCGGAGTTAATTTGGATAGCATTAGATATAAACAATTTATAGTGGAAGAGTTAAAAAAGATCGGTGTATATAATCTTGAGATAGAAGATGTTATGGTTATTGGTCAACATAGTAGGGATGGCATGTTTTTCATGAATGATCAAATAAAGATTGAGGGAAAATCTGTACAAGATTTTATCAGTCAGACAAGATTATTTAGTCAAGAGCAATGGCAAAATGTTCTTTTTGAATCCGAAGCTAAAACTAGAGAAGAGGGTTTTAAAATGGTTAATATTCACCATAGGACTGGGGCTTATCTAATTCCAGCTCAGGCAGCTTGCGAGGTTGCTAGTGGATTATTATATGGTAGCGAAAAAGCCATTCCTGTAGCGACTTATTATTGTAATTCGTCAGGACAAGCCTGTTTTATTGGTCTTCCAGTTTCTTTTGAAAGGCAGACAAATGGTGAAGTTTTAATTAAGCCTGAAAACGATAACATTTTTTTGGTACAAAATCAGATTCAAGAGCAAATAAGGCGAGAAGCTGATTCTCCTAGAGTTGCTGATCTGTTAGCGCGCTCGATTCTTCTTAATGACCTTCTGGACAAAGAGAGGGCAAAACCTATGCTAATGTCTGATCTTATGAATATTAAATTTTCTTCGATGGAAGATTTTATAAGTTCTAATGATTCAATAAATAAGATATTTAGATTTAATTTTTTTGTAGATAATCGAGAAGAAAAGCTAAAAATTTCATTAAAAGATGATTATAAAAATGTATCGGACAAAGAAGTATTATCTTTCTTATTGAACGGACTTCAGAGTCTTGGATTGTTGAATAATAATAAATTGAAAGATTCGCCCGTACCTTCATCTGTAAATATTTTGCTTGAACAAAACTCTAATCTTAAATCAACGATTGAAAGTATTCTTATAAAAGAGCCATCAAGATCATTAGAAGCTAGACAAGTCTCAAAATTAGCTGTTGTAAATGAAAGTTATTTATCAAATCCGCAAAAATAGCTTAAGAAAATCATCGTTGCAAAAAAATCAGCCTCAAATAGAAAACCAATTCTGACATTATAATCCTTACTGATACATTAGATTTATTTACTAGCGCTGCAATTAAACCAAACTCAAATTCAAGCGAAGTCTGAATTTGATTAAGTACATCAAAGTTACAACAAATGTTTAAAAATTACCTAATCATCAAACAATTATCGTTAAAAACTGTATTTCTAGTTTATACTTTGATGGTTCTTTTGTTGATAGGATCTATTTTGTTATGGTTGATTAACAAGACTTATAGTTCATTCATTGAACTTAGAAAAATAGAAATTGAATATAGTATTTCCAAAATTGACATAGCTTTTAATTCTATTATCAATAATACGGAATCGGTTACAAATTATATTGGAAAGCAAATTGCTGTTTCTAGTAAATCTGTAAGTGAAATAAGAGAAATCTTAACTTCATTTAGTAATCGTGGATCGATGGGTGACTCAATATCTGATAATTTATCGATTAGCATGTTTTCATGGGTTAACAATGAAAAAATGGTCATAATTAACAGCGAATATGGATTTATCAGAAAACCTTATGACCTTTCCAAAAGAGATTATCTTAAATCAACAATTGATGATCCGTGGTCTTTAAAATTCGGTTCTCCAGTAATTGGAGTTGTCAGCGGACAAGAAATTATTCCTGCTGGTCTAGGCGTCCAAGATTTTAGAAGTAAGAAGTATCTTGGAACAATAATTTTGGGATTTGATATTTGTAAACTTAGTGAAAAAATAAAAAAAATTATCAGTAATAAAAATCTTGATTTTGCTGTTATTAATTCAGGCAATGAGGTAATTTTTGAATCAAATTCAGGAATTTTTTCTGAAGATTCAGATCTGCTCAAATACATTAAATCAATTAAAGATAATAATAGTGAAGTTACAATTTATCCATTCTCTTTTTTTGATTTAAGGAATAGCTATTTGATTGCCGACAATTCAAGTAAAAAATCATATTACATAGTTGCTGGTTATCAGAATTATTTCATACTAAAAGGATTGTTCAAGGCAACTTGGACATACATTCTGGGGTTCTTCTTTTTAGTAATTCTGTTTATTTTTACTTGGATTTCTTTTAGGAAAAAAATCATCAAACCAATTATTCAGCTTTCTAAAATCTCTGAAATTATTGTTCGTGATCTTGAGGAAGAAGTGCAAATGCCAAGATCAAATATTCTTGAAATTGCTAATCTGATTAAACAGGTTAAGCTTATCGAAGAATATAAATTTGATTTATTGCAAGCCAAAAAATCACAGGAAAGATTTTTTGCCAATATGAGCCACGAGCTTCGAACTCCGCTTAATGGGATAATAAATTTTTCAATGATGATGAAGAAGGAAATGTTCGGACCTCTTGATACCGAATATAAAGAAATGGTTGATGATATTCATTATTCAGGAGCGCATCTTTTAAGTTTAGTCAACGATATTCTTGATTTCTCAAAAATGGATGTCGGAAAAATGAAATTGAATGAAGAAGTTTTTGATATAAAAACTGAAATTGCATCATCGATAAAAATTGTTTTATCTGATTCCAATCGTTATAGCGAGAATTACAAAAGTAAAATTGTGACCAATATTGAAATTGGCGATATCAAGATAAATGCTGATCGCAGAATGTTTAAACAAATTCTACTCAATTTACTTTCTAACGCTGTAAAATTTGTTGAAGATGGAATTGTCAATCTAAAGCTTTTTCTTGATCATGAAAAAAATTTAGTTTTGGAAGTTGAAGATACTGGAATTGGCATTAAAAGAGAAGATCTAGACAAGTTAGTTGTTGAATTTGGTCAAGTTGGCACTGGTTATTATCGCGGTAAAAAGCAAGGAAGTGGTTTAGGATTATTTTTGGTTAAAAAAATGTCAGATTTACATCAGGCGGAATTTACAATTTCCAGCGTCTATGGCGTTGGAACTTCGGTAAAAATAGTTTTCCCTAAAGAAAGAGTAATTGTATAAGCGTCTAAAATTTAGTAGTAAAATGACTGAGATTTTTGTTCAAAAAAAAGTTATGATTGTTGAAGACAATCCGGTTAATCAAAAAGTGATGCAAAAGTTGGTTAAAGCTTTTGGTCATGATTCTTTGTTGGTTGAAGATGGTTTTCAGGTTTTTAATCTGGTTAAATCCTATCAGCCTGATTTAATTTTGATGGATATTCAGCTGATTGGAATTTCTGGAATTGACATTACTCAAAATCTTAAAAATGACGAAGAATTAAGATCAATTCCGGTAATTGCGGTTACAGCTTCGGCAACTGTTGAAGATCGAGAAAAAATTGTGCGTGAATCTGGTTGCGACGATTATCTGGCGAAGCCTTTTATGCCTAAAGAATTAGCAGATATTATGTCGCAATTTATTCCGATTAAAAACGTTGCATTTTAGAATCTTTTTTAACCTCATATTTCGTCTCAATTTTACTAAAAAAGTGCTAAAAATTTTTTGCAAAAGCGGATTTACGACAGCGCCTTTAAACAGGTTCTTAGATGAATAAAAAAATTGTCGATAAGTTTCTGGTAATTGCCATTGATGGTCCGGCTTCTTCGGGTAAAGGCACATTAGCCAAAAAAATTGCCGCACATTTTAACTTGCCTTATCTCAATACCGGAGCGCTTTATCGCCTTATTGCTTGGCGAATAATCGATCAAAAAATTGCTCCAAATAATTTTGCAATTCATCTTGAAAATTTAGTTAAAAATATTTCAGCAACTGATCTAGAAAATGAAGATTTATTCGACGAAGAAGTTGGTTCGCTTGCTTCAGTAATTGCTAAAGACAAAAATTTACGTGCTGCACTTTTAGATTTTCAAAAAAATTTTGTCGCAAAAAGTAAAAAAGAAAAAAATGGCTGCGTTCTTGACGGAAGAGATACTACAACCGTAATTTGTCCAGATGCTAATTATAAATTTTTTGTAACAGCTGCGGTTGAAATTCGCGCTCAAAGAAGAGCGCAGCAGTTAAAAACTTCTTATGAAGAAATTCTCGCTCAATTAAAAAAACGTGATGAAAATGATTTTAATCGTCAAGATGCGCCGCTTAAAATCTCTGCTGATGCTCATGTAATTGATAATGGCAATTTATCAATTGATGAAGGTTTTAAAAAAATTCTTAAAATTATTTCTGCTTAAAAAATGACAAATTTACAAAAAATCTCGCGTTGTTTAATTTCAGTTTCTGATAAAACTGGCGTTGTTGAACTGGCTAAATATCTAAGCGCAAAAGGTATTGAAATAATTTCTACTGGTGGCACTTTCAAACTTTTATCTGAAAATAAAATTGCTGCGAAAGAAATTTCTGACTTCACAAATTTTCCTGAAATGATGGATGGACGACTTAAAACTCTTCATCCGAAAGTTCACGGCGGATTGCTTGCAGTGCTTGATAATTCCAGTCATGTCAAGGCTGCAATCGAAAATGGAATTGAGTCAATTGATTTACTAATTGTTAATCTTTATCCATTTGTTGAAACTGTTGCTAAAAGTGATGATGAAGCTGAAATCATTGAAAATATTGATATTGGCGGTCCGGCGATGGTGCGCTCAGCAGCAAAAAATTTTGCTTACAAAACAGTTATTACTGATTCTTCACAATATCAAAACTTAATTTTTGAATTAGAAAAAAACTCCGGCGCTACTGATTTTGAATTCAGAAAAAACATGGCCGCCGCCGCTTTTAAAAATATTGCTAATTACGATATTGCAATTTCTAACTGGTTCAACAAGACAGATTTTTTATTGCAAGGAACTCTAAAACAACAATTGCGTTATGGCGAAAATTCTCATCAAAAAGCGGCAATTTTTTCCACTTCTAATTCAGGAATTGTCAACGCTAAACAACTGCAAGGCAAAGAATTAAGTTACAATAATTTAAACGATTCTGACGCTGCTTATAATTTAATTTTAGAATTTGAAAAGCCGGCTTGCGCCATTATTAAGCACGCAAATCCTTGCGGCGTAGCGCTTGATGATAATTTGCTTCAGGCTTATAAAAAAGCGCTTTTGTCAGATTCAAAAAGTGCTTTTGGTGGAATCGTTGCGTTGAATAAAAAAATTGATGAAGCTTTGGCGTTAGAACTTTCTAAAATGTTTTTTGAAGTAATAATTGCACCAGCAATTGATAAAAAAGCGCAAGAAATTTTAGCGGCAAAAAAAAATCTGCGTTTATTAATTGCTGATTTTAGAAAAACTTCGCAAAGCTCTGTCAAATCAGTTTCTGGTGGATTTTTATTACAAGATTTAGATCAAAAAATAATTACCAAAAATGATCTAGAATTGGTCAGTAAAAAATCGGTTGATGAATTTGAAATTGAACAGTTAATTTTTGCCATGACAGTTTGCAAGCATGTAAAATCAAACGCCATTGTGGTGGCGCAAAATTTTCAAACTTTTGGTTTCGGCGCTGGTCAAACCAGCCGAATTGATGCTTGTGAAATTGCTTGTAAAAAAGCGGCAAATTTTTTTGATGGCGAAAAAATTATCAATCAGGCGCGTTCTGGTTTTTTGGCATCTGATGCTTTTTTCCCTTTTGCTGATAACATTGAAATTGCTGCACAATATGGTATTAAAGCAATTATTGCGCCTTCTGGTTCAATGCGCGATTTAGAAGTGATTGCCAAAGCTGATGAAAAAAATATTGCTCTTTACTTCACTAAAACTCGACATTTCAAACATTAAAATTGTATGAAATTTCACAAATCCTATCTTTTGCTGCAAACTTCTTCGTTATTTTATTTTTTGACTGCTCATGGATATTTATATTCACTGCGTCGTCAAAAAATAAAATGCCTAGAATTTTTTTACAAAAGCGGATTTGTAATAGTTTTATTTGATTTATTTTTTTGCCAATCAGCGTTTTGTCAAGATTTGCCTAATCAAAATCAAACCAATAAAATTGCTGAAAAACCAACCGTTGAAATGCGATTGGAAGAAACTGAAATCGATAAAAAAAATCAAACTAAACTAAATTTAAATATTCTTGATAATGACAGTTTTTATGTTGGCATCGATCCAACAAAAAATAATTACAACAGCGCCAACATAGATAAATCAACCGCTGCTAATAAAATTGTTAATGATCGTTATTATGGTTATAAATTTGGTGGTGAAGGATTTTATGTTGCGCCCGAAATATCGCTGCAAAGTAATAACATTGTTACACAAACTAATAATTCCGCTGTAAATTTAAGTAATCAAAAATCAGATCAAGCCGCAATTCCAGGCGTTAAAGTTAAAGCCAATCTGGGTTATGAATTTAGCAATCATTTTTCTGGATTTATTGCTTATGATTTTGGCAATTTTTCTTATAATCAAACTCAAAAATCTTTAGCCATTAATTATAATAAATATTTAAGCAATTCCGTTGCTATTGGTTCGCAATTAAATTTATCAAAAGATTTTGGAGTGAAAGTTAGCTACACTCAGCAGCAATTTCAAAATAGTAGCAATTCAGGAAGTCAGGTGCGCTCAGAAATAATCAGCTTTGGCACAGTTTATAATTTCTGATTTATAACAATCATATCAAAGCTATACTTAATCAAATTCAAACTTTGTTTGAATTTGGTCTAAATTGAATTGCTGCGCGGCAAATGAATTGCCACATCCGCAATAAATTTTTTGTTTTTTTAAGAGTTTGGTATTTGATATATAATTTTTAATGCCTGTTGATGCAGTTTTTGATTAGCGCAAGCCAGCAAAGAGACATTCGATTTTAATTTCGGATCATTTCCTTTCCAATCAGTTACAACGCCGCCAGCCATTTCAATAATTGGAATTAGTGCCGCGTAATCATAAACTTTCAAACCCGGATCAATCACAATATCAACAAAACCAGAAGCTAGTGACGCATAAGAATAACAATCGCCACCATAAATAACGCCACCGATTTTTTGATATTTTGTTAAGGCTGAAATCTTTTTTAAAATTTCTTCATCACTATTTTTAAAATGAAATGACGAGCTAGAACACATCACAGCGTTTGAAATTTCTTGGCAATTTCTGGTTTTAATTTTTTTATTATTAAGCCAAGATCCTTGACCAGCAATGCCAATCCAGCGTTCATTTAGAATTGGTTGATTCATAATTCCTAAAATTATTTTTTCTTTAAAACTAAGTGCAATTAGCGTGCCAAAAATTGGGCGACCAATGATAAAAGACGAGGTGCCGTCAATTGGATCTAAAATCCAGACAAAATCAGCGTTAACATTTTTTTCACCATATTCTTCACCAATAATTCCGTGATTAGGAAATTTTTTTTCAATGGCATCACGAATTATCATTTCAATTTCTCGATCAGCTTTAGTAACTGGCGAATCATCTTCTTTAGTGACTTCGCCATTATTAATGCGAAAATATTTTTGGGCAATTGGAGCGGAAATATCTGCTAAATAATTAGCAAAATCGATAATTTCTTTAGTAAGCATTGATTTAGAATTTTAGTTTAAGATTTATGATTTTAGTATGATAAATCGTAACCTAAATTGTGTAACTTAAAATCTCAAATCAATGAAAGAACGTATTGCAATAATCTCTGGTTTTAGATCGCCAATGGGCAAAGCTGGAGGAGTTTTAAAAAATGTTTCTGCGCATGATTTGGGCGCCAGAATTGTTAAAGAAGTTTTGATTCGTTCAAAAATTGCTCCCGAAAAAATTGACGAAGTAATTGTTGGTAATTGCGCCCAGCCAAGTGAAGCGGCAAATATTGCTCGCGTTATTGCGCTGAAAGCCGGAATTCCGCAAAGCGTTCCCGCCTTTACGGTTCATCGTAATTGCGCTTCAGGAATGGAAGCCATGACCAACGCCGCAATGAAAATTTTAAATAATGATGCTGAAATTATTTTAGCCGGCGGCGTCGAATCGATGAGCAATATTCCGCTGATGTTTAATAAAAAAATGACCGCGCTTTTTACTAATTTGATGAAGGCAAAAACTCTTGGGCAAAAATTGGCAGCAATTTTTTCTTTTCGTTTAAATTTTCTTTCGCCAATCGTTGGTATTACTCAAGGTTTGACCGATCCAATTTCTGGTTTGATTATGGGTTGTACTGCTGAAAATGTGGCAAAAGATTTCGCAATTACGCGTCAAGAGCAAGATGAATTTTCATTGCTTTCACATCAAAAAGCTGAAGCAGCAATTGCGTCAGGAATTTTTAGGGAAGAAATTATTCCTGTTTTTAATAATGATGAAAAAAACTCGTTGATGATTGAAGAAGATGAAGGCGTTAGAAAAGGCCAAACCATTGAAGCTTTAGCAAAATTAAAACCATTTTTTGAAAAAATCACAGGCACAGTAACAGTTGGAAATTCTTCGCAAGTAACTGACGGCGCAGCTTTTGCAATCTTAATGCGTGAATCAAAAGCTAAAGAGCTTAACCTTCCTGTTCTTGGTTATATTCGTGAATTTGCTTACGCTGGATTAGATCCTTCGCGCATGGGTTTAGGTCCAGTTTTTGCGGCAAAAAAAGTTTTTGATAAAAGTGGTTTTAAATTGTCTGACATGGAATTAGTCGAAATCAACGAAGCTTTTGCCGCGCAAGTTTTAGGCTGTCAAAAAGCTTTTGCTTCACAAGAATTTGCCAAGGAAAATTTTGGAATTGACAAGGCAATTGGCGAATTAAATATGGAAATCGTTAATGTTAATGGTGGCGGAATTGCTCTTGGTCATCCGGTTGGAATGTCGGGCGCTAGAATTATAATTCATCTGTTGCGCGAATTAAAAAGACGTGGCAAAAATCGTGGTCTTGCTGCACTTTGTGTTGGCGGCGGGCAGGGTGGCGCAGTAATTCTAGAAACTAATTAACTTACCTTTTTTAAAACTAAAAACTCAAAAACTATGAATATTGAAAAAATTTCGATTGGAAAAAATGCTCCTCATGAAGTAAACGTTATTATTGAAGTTCCGATGAATGCTGATCCGGTAAAATATGAAATGGACAAAGAAAGCGGTGCAATTTTTGTTGATCGCTTCATCGCCACGCCAATGTATTATCCGTGTAATTATGGATTTATTCCCAACACTTTATCTGATGATGGCGACCCGTGTGATGTATTGGTGGTTTCAGATTTTGCGGTGGTTCCAGGCGCGGTAATTGCCGTAAAACCAGTTGGAGTTTTAATCATGGAAGATGAAAAAGGCATGGATGAAAAAATTATTGCGGTGCCAGCAAAAAAACTAAATTCACAATTTGAAAACATCGAATCTTATCAACAATTGCCAGAAAATTTGATCCAAAAAATCAAACATTTTTTTGAGCATTACAAAGATTTAGAAAAAAATAAATGGGTGAAAGTTACAGGTTTTGAAGATGCTGCTAAAGCCAGATCATTGATTCAAGAAGCAATTGATAGAGCTAAAAATAAGTAACTTTTTTAAAAACCCAGCTTCACTTTAAATAGATTGCTTCAGTTTTGATGACTAAAAAAATTGAAAATTTTTCTTATTTAGATTTGCAACAAAGTGAAAACTTAATTTTTGAACAAAACGAATTTTTTGATGAAGCTTCAATAAAAAAAATAATTTATGATTTTGCTATTGGCATTACTGACGTTGCAAAATTTAATAAGTTGTTGGCAAATCCCAAAATATTAAATCTTTTACTTAAAGGCGATCAGCA
>JANRKR010000106.1:0-2753 GCA_033763375.1 Rickettsiales bacterium | reverse complement strand
AAAATCATTGAAGGCACGTTTTTTGACTTGGCAATTATTGACAACGCGCCCATTTCGCCAAAAAGATGATCTTGTCCAATAACGCCCTCTAAATTCTGCGGCCGCATTAAATCGGCAAGCGGTCGTGAATTATTATTTTCTAACATAAGCTAAATCTAATTACAGATAATAAAGATAGTTTATTTGGCATAGACCAAAGCTAATTGAAACTCGAACAACTAGCTGTCATTGCGAGTTTTTTTCAAGTAAAGGTTCGAGTTTCAGGTAGCTTCAGTATAGACCAACTTCAAACAAAGTTTGAATTTGATTAATTATATTTTGACTTTATTTATGACTATAATTGTAGTCATAATATTAGTTTTAATTTTAATCTTTTTACAGACCATGCTTTCAGCAAATATCAGCGAAATCAAAGCCAACTTTTCTTATTACGTCAACCTTGCTATTAAAAAAGGTCAAACAGTTGTAATCTGCAATCATAACGTTCCGGTTGCTGAAATAAAGGCGGTTGAGCCAATGAAAAAAAGCCGAGTAAAATTTGGAGTTTGTAAAGATAAAATCATTTTACCTGATAATTTCAACGAAACCTCGCAAGATATTATTGACTCCTTTTACACCAACAATATTTTCCCAAAAAAACACCTTAAAAAAAATCTAAAGAAATGACAAAATATCTGCTCGACACTTGCTCCTACATTTGGCTTTTAACCAACGAACAAAATAAATTATCCAAAAAAGCCCGCGACGCTTTGATGAGTGATGGTAGCACAACTTATATCAGCATTATTTCGCAAATCGAAATGACTGCTAAAAATTCTCGACAAAAAATCAAAGGCTTAAGCGAACCAATAATTCACTACTTCAAGCGCATTCGCGTCAGTAGCGGAATTGAACTGCTAAATTTAACTCAAGAAGACATTGAAGAAACATCCAACCTCCCCAAAATACACTCCGATCCTTTCGACCGCTTGTTGATTTCACAGGCTTTAAATAACCAAATGACGTTGATTTCGCCTGATGAAAAATTTTTGAAATATCCAGTGCGGGTAGTTTTTTAATGGGTAACGCAAGTGGCGAGAAGCTTTATTACTTAGTTAAGTAACAAAATAACGCTTAATGAACCATCTTTAAGCGTTATACAATCTGAAGGTTATTTAAATTATCCTCACACTTGTCACCCCGTCTTCACGACGAGGTCTACTTTGTCACAATCAAAATTCGACTAATTCGACTCTTAGAAGAGACAGACCTCGTCGTGAAGACGGGGTGACAAGGGAAGAATAATTACGAATAGACTTATTTTGCGTATTGCTAGGGAAGATTACTTAAGCGTTATTGAGGTATTCAACTTCTTCACCACTTCAACAATATCACTAACGCCAATTCCTGCTTCACCCTGCATCGCTTCAACTTTATTTTGCTCAATAAATTTATCTGCCATAAAAAGTGAGCGGAATTTTAGTTTGCCAGAATCTAGCAATCCTAATTGAAGTAAAAATTGTGCTACTGCCGAGCCAAAGCCGCCAATTGCGCCTTCTTCAATGGTGATTAACGCTTCATGACTTTGCGCTAATTCTTTAAATAATTTTTCATCAAACGGTTTGGCAAAACGCGCGTCAACTATGGTGATTTTAAGATTATTTTCTTTTGCTAAAATTTCTGCCGCGGCAATTACGTTGCTTAAAATTGCGCCGTAAGAAATTACTGCGACTTTTACGCCTTGCTGAATTACGCGCGCTTTGCCGATTTCTAAAATTTCATCATCAAAAAAATTAACTTCCGAAGTTGCTTCACCGCGCGGGAACCGAAAAGCACTCGGACAATCATCAATTACGTTAGCGGTGTTAATCATTTTTACTAATTCTTGTGCGTCACTTGCGGCCATCAAAACAAAATCAGGCAAGTTTATTAAATAAGAAATATCAAACGAACCAGCGTGAGTTGGACCATCAGCGCCAACAAATCCAGCTCTGTCAATTGCAAATCTTACCGGCAATTTTTGCACCGCAACATCATGAACAACTTGGTCGTAAGCGCGTTGTAAAAAAGTTGAATAAATTGCCGCGTAAGGTTTTAAGCCTTCAGTTGCAAGGCCTGCGGCAAAAGTTACGGCGTGTTGTTCAGCAATTCCAACATCAAAAATTTTCTCAGGATGATCTTTAGCAAAAACATCTAAACCAGTTCCCGAAGGCATTGCGGCGGTGATTGCTAAAATTTTTTGATCTTTTTTTGCTAGTTCAGAAAGTCTTTTGCCAAAAACTTTAGAATAGCTTGGATAAAGTGCTGGCGCCTTTTCTTGCTCGCCGGTTTCGGGATTAAACTTGGCAACGGCGTGAAGTTTATCTGAAGTTTTCATCACCTCATTATAGCCATAGCCTTTTTCGGTAACGCAGTGAATTAAAATTGGATCTGTTGACTTATCGCCACGAATATTTTGCAAAATCGGCACCAAAACATCGAGATTATGGCCGTCGATTGGCCCGATATAATAAAAACCCATTTCTTCAAAAATATTGCCGCCCATCCACCATTCTTTGGCGGCTTTTTCGAATTTGCGGGGAAAGCGCGAAATAGAATTTGGTAATTTTCCTGAAAACTTTTTAGCCAAATCACGAATTTTTAAATAAGATTTAGACGCCGCTAAACGCGAAAAATAATGCGACATTGCCCCAGTTGGCGGCGCAATTGACATGTCATTGTCATTTAAAATTACAATCAAACGATTGTCATGAAAAAATTTATCTTCTAATGCG
>JANRKR010000105.1:0-2817 GCA_033763375.1 Rickettsiales bacterium | reverse complement strand
GTCTTTTGGTACATCAATCAAAACTGGTCCAGGACGACCAGAACGTGCGATATGAAAGGCTTCGTGAATTACATAGCCCAAATCATTAACGTCTTTAACTAAATAATTATGTTTGGTGCAAGAGCGCGTTAAGCCAGTAATATCAGCTTCTTGAAAGCCGTCAGTGCCAATTACTGAAGTGGCAACTTGACCAGAAATACAAACCAAAGGAATTGAGTCGAGATAAGCGTCGGTAAGACCTGTAATTGCGTTAGTTGCACCCGGACCCGAAGTGACGGTGATTACACCAACTTTGCCAGTTGATCTAGCGTAGCCTTCAGCAGCATGCGCTGCGGCTTGTTCATGGCGCGTTAAAATGTGGCGCAATTTATTTTGCACAAAAAGCGCGTCGTAAAATGGCAAAATCGCGCCACCGGGATAGCCAAAAATTGTTTCAACGCCTTCGTTGATTAAAGCTTTAACGATAATTTCGGCGCCAGAAAATTTATTATTAAGTGATTTTAAATTAGTCATTTTAGAAAAATAATCGCAGTTGAAGCCCGCCATTTAAAAGATGAACAGCTTGCTAATCAAGCTCTATTTAAATTAAATTTGATTTTTATGGCGAAGGAAAAATACTGCCAAAATATTTAAAAATAAAATATTATACCAATTCCTATTTTAAATCAGGCTCTAATCAGGCTCTAAACTTCCAAATAAATTAATATGACACAAGAAAACATTATCGGCATTGAAAAAATTTTGCAGTTATTGCCGCATCGTTATCCATTTTTATTGGTTGATAAAATTGTTTCTCTGGAACTTGGCAAAAAAATCGTTGGCATCAAAAACGTTACTTTCAACGAACCGCATTTTATGGGACATTTTCCCAATCATCCAATTATGCCAGGCGTTATGATTATTGAGGCCATGGCGCAAGCTGGAGCTTTAATTATGATTGCCGCGCCTGATTTTGATCCAACAGGAAAGCTGGTTTATTTTATGTCAATTGATAATGCTAAATTCAGAAAACCAGTAATTCCGGGTGATGTTTTAGAGTTGCATATTGAAGTGGTCCAAAGTCGCAGTAACATTTGTAAGCTTTCTGGTGTTGGAATGGTTGCTGGTGAAAAGGTTGCCGAAGCGCAATTTTCTGCAATGATTGTTGATAAAAAATAATTATGACCACAAAAATCCATTCAAGCGCGATTGTTGATAAAAGAGCGCAAATTGCTGATAATGTTGAGATTGGAGCTTATTCAACTATTGGCGCTGAAGTAAAAATTGGCGCTGGTACTATTGTGAAATCGCATGTAGTAATTGATGGCGATACGATAATTGGTAAGAATAATATAATTTATCCCTTTACTACTATTGGCTTGGCGCCGCAAGACTTAAAATTTAAAGGTGAAAAATCTAAGGTCATAATTGGCGACAATAATTCAATTCGTGAACATGTTACAATCCATCTTGGCACTCTTGAAGGCAATATGGAAACCAAAATTGGTAACAATTGTTTGTTGATGGTTGGAGTTCACGTGGCGCACGATTGTGTAATTGGCGATAATGTAATTATGGCAAATAATGTTACGCTTGCTGGTCATGTGCAGATTGACGATCACGTAGTAATTGGTGGTCTTTCAGCAATTCATCAATTCGCCAGAATAGGCGAGGGCGCTATGATTGGCGGCATGTCAGGAGTTGAAAATGATGTTATTCCTTTCGGTTTGGTGATGGGAGAACGCGCCGCTCTTGCGGGTTTGAATCTTGTTGGGATGAAGCGCCGTGGTATTTCACGCGATGATATTCACGCTTTACGCAATTTCTTTAAAAAAATTTTCACCGTTAATGAAGATAATTTTTTAAAACGCGTCAATGACGCAAAAGGTGATTTTTCAAGCGAAACCGTAAAACAAGTGATAAAGTTTTTAGAATCAGAATCTTCACGCTCATTTTGTCAGCCAAAAAATAATCTTAATTTCTAAAATCGATAATGCGTGAACTGTGCTTGGACATTGAAACAACTGGGCTTGATCCGCGAAATGGTGATAAAATTATTGAAATTGCCTGTGTCGAATTAGTTAATAAAATCAAAACCGGCAATTCTTTTCATAGCTACATCAATCCGCGCCGTGAAGTGCCAGAAGATGCTTTTAAAATTCACGGCATTTCTACCAAATTTTTACAAGATAAGCCAATCTTTGATCACATAGCTGCAAAATTTTTGGAATTTATTAAAGACGATAAACTCATTATTCACAATGCTGCGTTTGATACAAAATTTATTAACCACGAATTGCGAATTCTTGGTTTTGCTGAGCTTAAAATGGAAAATGTTATTGATACGCTTTTAATTGCGCGCAAAAAATTTCCAGGCGCACCAGCCTCGCTCGATGCGCTTTGTAAAAGATTTAATATTGATTTATCAAAACGCGGCAAACACGGTGCTTTGCTTGATTCTGAATTACTTTGCGATGTTTATATTGAATTATTAGGCGGCGCTCAATCTGGCTTGGTATTTGCTTCTTCTAAGGTAGAAACACAAAAGTCTGCTGCTGCAAATTTATCACAAATTTCTTTGCCACAAATAAGAAGATCAATAGCAAAGCGTGATTTTCCAGTATCAGAATCTGACTTACAAAAACATCAGGAATTTATTAAGAAAAATTTCAAAACCAATTTTTGGGGATTTTAAACTTAGACACTGTTAGCTAATTATTTTTAGCACAGATTTTGGAATGTTTTTAGCGCTTTTTTGATAAAATTAAGATAAATATCTGGATATATTTTGAATAATTTTATCAAAAAATAAGCAAAAACAGTTCTAAATACGGGATG
>JANRKR010000104.1:0-2353 GCA_033763375.1 Rickettsiales bacterium | reverse complement strand
CTTGATGGCGCGCAGTTCTCGCCTTTTTCACGGCTTAAAGGTCGTGTCAAAATTCACACTTTCCCAAAAATTACGATCACAATTTTAGCACCACAAAAATTCTTCGTTGCAAAAGAAATCACTGGTCGCGATCGTCGTGCTGCAAATGCTGACAAGCTTTACGACATTATGACCGAGATGTTATTTGAAAGTTCAGATTACAAAAAAACTTTATTCTCTTCACTAATAGACGCCGCAAAAATTCACGGCAAAAATCATGAAATTATCGTTGATGTTGAACGTAAACCACTTTCATACAAACAACTAATTACGCGCAGTTTTATTCTTGGAAAAGAAATCGCCAAAGAAACTTCACAAGGCGAATATGTTGGCTTGATGTTGCCAAATATGAACATCAGCATCGCGACATTTTTTGCAATGCAATCCGCAAACCGTGTGCCAGCAATGATCAACTTTTCAACTGGTGGCGCGAACTTCATCGCCACTTGTCAGGTCGCAAAAATCAAAACTATTTTTACTGCTAAAAAATTTATTGAAGGCGCGAAATTACATAAACTTGTTGAAGCTGCAGAAAGTGAAAAAATCAGAATAATTTATCTCGAAGACATTGCTAAAAAAATCGGAATTTTAGACAAAATTTGCGGCCTTCTTAAAGCATGTTTTGCCGAGAAGTTTTACCAACCAACTTCTTCTCAAAATCCAGCTGTAATTCTTTTTACTTCTGGATCGGAAGGAACTCCAAAAGGTGTGGTTTTGAGTCATGAAAATATTCAAGCCAATCGTTTTCAACTTGCTTCACGTGTTGATTTTTCAAGCAAAGATACAGTCTTCAACGCTTTGCCAATTTTTCATTCTTTCGGTTTAACTGGTGGAACTTTGCTACCGATTTTATCTGGCATCAAAACCTTCTTTTACCCTTCCCCACTTCATTATCGCATCGTACCAGAATTGGTTTACGACACCAATGCGACAATCATGTTTGGCACCAACACTTTCCTCTCAAATTATGCGCGCTTTGCCAACGCTTATGATTTTTATTCAATTCGTTATGTCTTCGCTGGCGCTGAAAAACTTGATGAAGAAACACGCAAAATTTGGTCAGAAAAATTCGGCGTAAGAATTTTTGAAGGCTACGGCGCAACTGAAACTTCGCCAGCACTTTCAACTAATACACCAATGCACAATAAGCCCGGAACCGTTGGCAGATTAATGCCGGGAATCAAATTCAAACTAGAAGAAATTGCTGGGATTATTGATGGCAAAAAACTTTTGGTGAGCGGACCAAATATTATGAAAGGTTATTTGTTATCGACAAATCCGGGAGTGATCGCGCCACCTGAAAATAGTTGGTACGACACTGGCGACATTGTGGCAATTGATGATAAAGGCTACATCTCAATCAAAGGCCGCGCTAAACGCTTTGCCAAAATCGCCGGTGAAATGGTTTCCCTAACTGCAACTGAAATTAACATCGCAAAAATCGATCCAAAATCAGCACACGCAATTGTTGCAATTCCCGATCCTAAAAAAGGTGAACAATTAGTTTTAATGACCACCAGCCAAACATTGAAACGTACTGATATTTCTTCTTACTTCAAAGAAAACCAAATCACGGAATTGTCAGTTCCTAAGGAAATAATTGCTGTTGAGAAACTACCGCTACTTGGAACCGGAAAGGTGGATTACGTTGCTGTGAAAGAAATGATTAACAAGGAGTAAATTTATGAAATTCGCCAAAATTAAAACCCTTATTTTCTCCGCTGTTTTTATAATTTGCTGCTGCAGCTTTTCTAGTTTAGGCGTCGATTTTGCTGGTCAGCCAGAAGAGATGGAAAAAAATATTAGCGATGGTGCGAAGAAGCTAATTGAAAATGCTTACGCAGATGTTGATCCGCAAAACCTGCACGATCATCACGTTCATCTTGTTGGAATTGATGAAAAAGTTGGAACGCAAGTTAATCCAAAAATGCTCTCGTGGCTTCATCCGTTTCACAGAATCAAAACTCAAATTTATCTAAGTGCAGCTGGAGTTGATAATATAAAAAATGCCAATGAAGAATATATTGAGCGCCTTGTTCGCCTGATTAAAAGCAACAAAAATCATGGTAAATTTCATATTTTGGCTTTCGATCATAACTACAATTCTAACGGAACTATTAACGATGCTAAAAGCGAATTTTATGTTTCTAACGACTACATGTTTAAGTTTTACGAAAAATATCCTGACCTTTTTGTTCCTGTAATTTCCGTTCATCCTTATCGCAAAGATGCAGTTCAAGAATTAGAAAAATGGGCAAAAAAAGGTGTTAAATGGATTAAATGGCTGCCAAACGCCCAAGGGATTGACGCTTCA
>JANRKR010000103.1:0-3678 GCA_033763375.1 Rickettsiales bacterium | reverse complement strand
ATTGAGCCTTTAATATCTTGACGATAAAGTTTTTTATCAAAAGAAATTGATTGATTAATTTCTTGCAGCAAGTTTGAAGGCTTATTTTCAAATCTGCCACCCCACATTTTGTTAACTTTTTTTGTCATGATTTATTGATTTATTTTGGCGATTATCTTAAGGAAGCACAACCTACCCCGTCATGAAGACTGAGGTGACAACGTCATGAAGACTGAGGTGACAGTGTGGTTGGATCTTAACCAAGATTGTCACCTTAGTCTTTATGACGGGGTCTAAAAAAAATTGTGAATCAAGGGATAATCACTTTTGTTTTTTGTAAATAGTGAATGAAAATTTTAAAAAACATTTTTTAGTAGCGCTTATTCTTATTTTAAAATTAATAAATTATGGAAAGTTGGGAAATTAAAGCCAATAGCGTTTTTGATCGGCGTCATTTGAATATTTTTAAAAAATGGTGGATCGATATTGATAAAATAAATTTCTTGATTGTTTTAGGAATTATTATTTTTGGACTGATGATGACCGCCAGCTCAAGCCCCGCAATTGCAAAACGCATTGATGTTGAAAAATTTTTCTTCCTAAAAAAACAACTGATTTTTGCCGCAATTGCGCTGTTTTTATTAATTGCTATTTCATTTTTAGATCAAGAAAAAATCAAAATTTTTTCAATAGCGGGTTTAATAATCACCATAATTTTATTGATAGCGGTTTTGCTTTTTGGTGCCGAAGCCAAAGGCGCCAAACGCTGGATTTCATTTTCAGGTTTCACATTACAACCTTCAGAATTTGCCAAAGCTTTTTTTGTAATTGCCAATGCTTATATTTTTCAAAAATTTGATGATGAAGAATGGTGGATTAAATATGGTTGTTCCTTCGCGCTGTTTTTCATCATCATTTGTTTGCTAATCTTACAACCAGATTTTGGCATGACTATCGCTTTTACAATCTTGTGGCTGGCGCAAATTTTTGCTTATGGTTTGCCAATTTTTTTAATCGCTACAATTGCGGTGTTGGCTTTGGTTGGAAGCGTTGGCGCTTACATTGCTTTTCCACATGTTGAAAACCGCATTAATCGTTTTTTGGATGCTGACGGCAAAAATTATCAAGCCGAGCGATCAATTGACGCCTTTATTAATGGATCATTTTTTGGCGTTGGTCCTGGAAACGGCGTGGTTAAAAAATTTATTCCTGACGCGCACACCGATTTTATTTTTGCCGTTGTTGGCGAAGAATATGGCATTTTATCTTGCGCTATAATTATTTTAATATTTGCTTATTTAACTATGCGCATCGTCAAGCGCGCCTTGGAAGAAGAAGATTCTTTCGTTTATTTAGCACTTTGTGGCTTAATGATGCAATTTTCAATGCAAGTTATAATCAATATTGGCGTTAGTTTAAGGCTTTTACCAACCAAAGGCATGACATTACCATTCATCAGCTATGGCGGATCTTCAATGATTGCAACCGCCATTTGTTTTGGTTTAATCTTGGCTTTCACCAAAAGAAAATATCATCGCCATGTTGATTATGGCAATCTAAAACTAATCTAAGAAATTAAGTTATGAAAAGACTTTATACCTTTCCGGATAATTACAAAATCAAATCCTATGATCCTAATGGTAAAGAAGTTGAGGTTGATGTTTCTGGACTTCAAGTTGAAATTGATGATAAAGCAGAGGAGTATGAAGATATTGAAGTTTCAATTCTTTTACAACAATTATGCAAATCTCAAGGTTTTAATCGAAAGAATGTTTTTTTGTGCGAACAAACAGTAACTAAGAAAGATGATCAAACTTTTGAAGCAATTCAAGCCACAATGCAAGAAATTCGAAAAAATGCAAATGATGAAATTGAGGTTTGTATTTTATATCATACTTTTGGACATTTCCAAGTTTTGGCTTTAAAAATTTCTAGTGAAAATAAAATTGAAGTTAATCTTATTGATTCGTCAACTCAAACTGATGATGCTTCTGGCAAAGAACAAGCCGAAGAGGCTAAAAAAAATGTTGTTGAAAAAATCTTAAAAAATCCACCATATGAAGTTATAAGTTGTAAATATAATAAACCATATACGCAATCTGGTGAAAAAAAAGTTACTTTTGAGGGATTAGAAACAACTGAAGTTGATAATGATTATGCAACTTCTGATTGCGGTGTTTATTCTTTACAATCAATCTACAATATTTGTGATTCTGGAATTGATGAAGCTGTTAAATGGAAACCTTCATGGCAGCCTAATGAAATTGGAAATGGCAAACAAATAGTTGCTCTTGGCGCTGAACTTCGTGCCATTCATGCAGTTAAAGCGGCAATTTTTGAAAGCGATTTTTTTCGCGGAATTAACGAAGATAGTTTTGAAAAAATTAAAGAAAGAACTGAGCAAGCTAAAAAAATACCAACATCCGAAGAAATACTAACAGAATTCGAAAAAAAATTTAACAAAGCTCAAAAAGATCTACATGATTTAGCAATAGAATTTGATCAACAAAATAATCAAAAAGTCACAAAAACTAGTGCAGGAGAAATTCCACAAGCTTCAGATAAAGTTCAAATTAAAGATAAAAAAGACAGTAAAGCGCCATCCATAATTCTTAGTGATGCTTATCAGCAAATTTCTGAATTTAAAAAGTTAGAATTAATTTCAAAAATTGCCCAAAATTGTAAAACTGTTGAAGAAAAAGCCACCGTAATTTCTTATTTATTTGCTTTAGATAATGTTATTAAAGAGACAATTTCTTCAAAAAGATCAGAAAAAAATACAAAAATTTCAGCAAATGCAAAAGCTTTATCAAAAGCTAAAAAAGACCTTTCAAATGCCGCTTCTAAAATTACAATAGAACAGAAAAAACAACTAGAGCATGACTTTCGTGAACAAAGCTCTGCTTTTTTAAAAAATGAAGTAGCTAGTTTCAAACATAAAATTGAAATAAGAAATTTACAAAAAACTGCTGCTGAAAAAAAGAGAAACGTTGAACCAAGTGCTGATTTGAGTAAATTATTTATTGGAGACTATAAATTAGAACAAATTATTAAAAACACTGATGATGAAATAATTAATCTTCGAATTTCTATTGACGCAATTAATGAAACAATTGAAGAACTTGAGAAAGCAAATGAGGCAAATGAGACTGAAGATAAAATTGCCAATTTAGTTAAAGAATTTTTTGACAGTTTAAGTAATTCAAAAAGATTAAATAAACCACTTATATTTGGTTTATTAAGTGATGCTATTAATATTCCCCAGCAAAATACTTTTCTTAATTCTCTACTCAATAAAATTTTAGATGAAGCGTTGCGTCGAAAAAATTTAACAGAAGGCGATTCAGATTCTCTTTCACTAGAAGCTTGGGATAATTTTAATCAAATGATTTATTACCAAAGTCCTAAAGATTCTAATTACGTTAGAACTCCGCTTGATGTTGCGGTGGCAAATGGTAGCGTTGAAATTGTTAAAAAATTAATTGCTCTTGGCGCCGATCCAAATGCAGTGATGGATTATAGTGGTAATCTTTATGAATATAGATTTACTGGTACTTCAATAAATCAACACCCTATTTTTAAAGAAATACTTGATAGCAATTATGAACTGAATCAATATTTGCAAATTATTGGAACAAAACATGGATTAACACATCTTGATTTAGCAATGTTGAGAGGCGATGAAAAAATGGTTAATGC
>JANRKR010000102.1:0-2863 GCA_033763375.1 Rickettsiales bacterium | reverse complement strand
GAAAATTCTACGCGCTTCCACAAGCACCACAACAATTTAAACAGCTTTTGATGGTTGCAGGATTTGATCGCTATTTTCAAATCGCGCCCTGTTTTCGCGATGAAGATTTGCGCTCCGACCGCGCACCAGAATTTTATCAACTCGACATGGAAATGTCGTTTGCTACGCAAGAAGACGTGTTTGGCGCAATTGAGCCGGTGCTAAAAAATATTTTTAAAAAACACGGCGTGAAAAAAGTTTTGGATGAAGATTTTATTCACATTCCTTACGACGAAGCGATGTTGAAATATGGAATTGATAAGCCTGATTTGCGCAATCCAATCATTATTTCTGATGCCACCGAAATTTTTCGTGGTTCCGATTTTTCAATTTTTGCCAAGCAAATTGAAGCGGGCGATTTAGGTTCCCCCTATTTAGGGGGATCGAGCGAACGCGTTAGCGGCGCGATGGGGGTGCAAAAAGTTGTTGTCAGAGCTATTCCCGCGCCAAAATGCGCGGCGCAACCACGTTCGTTTTTTGATAAGATGATTGAATTTGCTCAAAGCAACGGCGCCAAGGGTTTAGCCTATATTATTTTTGATGAAAATGGCGAAGCCAAAGGACCAATTGCTAAATTTTTATCAGCAGAAAAATTAGCGAACTTGAAAAAAACTGCTGGTTTAGAAAATGGTGACGCCGTTTTCTTTTCTTGTGGTAAAAGCTCGCAAGCCGCTAAAATTGCGGGCGCGGTGCGCATAAAATTAGGTCAAGATTTAAAATTAATTGACGAATCGATTTATAAATTCTGTTGGATTGTTGATTTTCCAATGTTCGAATTAAATGAAGAAACTGGCAAAATTGAGTTTTCCCACAATCCATTTTCAATGCCGCAAGGTGGCTTGGAAAGCCTAAATTCAAAAGATCCGCTCACCATCAAAGCTTTTCAATATGACATTGTTTGTAATGGCGTTGAACTTTCGTCAGGTGCAATCAGAAATCACAAACCAGAAATTATGTATCGCGCCTTCGAGCTTGCAGGATATGGTCGCGAAGTAGTCGAGCAACAATTTGGTGCCATGTTAAATGCTTTTAAATTTGGCGCGCCACCGCACGGCGGCTTGGCTCCGGGCATTGATCGCATCATTATGCTTTTGGCTGATGAACCAAACATTCGCGAAGTAATTCCTTTCCCAATGAATGGCAAAGCACAAGATTTGATGATGAACGCGCCAGCTAGTGTGTCGCCGCGCCAACTCAAAGAATTAAATATTGAGCTTGGAAAAAAAGCCCAAGATCAAATCACTAAAGAAATTCACTAATGCAAAAAAATTTCTACTTAACTGAAAAACTGCCGCCTTATATTTTTGCCGCGATGTATAAATTAAAAACTGACGCCGCGGCTAAAGGCGTTGAAATTATTGATTTTGGCATGGGAAATCCTGACTCAGCTCCGCCAAAATTTGTTATGAAAAAATTATCGGAATTGGCACGCGATCCGCAGCTTTTTGGCTATTCGGTAACTGGCGGAATTGAGGTTTTAAAAAAAGCGCTTTGCGATTATTACGCGCGGCGCTTCGACGTTGCACTTGATTACCAAATAGAAAGCTTGGTGACAATTGGCGCCAAAGAAGGAATTGCCTCGCTGGCAACTGCAATTTCTGATGCTGAAAGTTATATTGTGGTGCCTTCTCCTGCTTATCCAATTCACACTTTTGCTTTTCAAATTGCTAAAGGAAATTTGCTGCAAATTCCGGCCATAAATGCGGCAGATTTTTTGCGCGATTTTAAAAAATTAGTCGCAGAAAAAATTGCCAAAAATGAAAAAAAACCAATGGCGGTGATTGTGAGTTATCCTTGCAATCCTACAACCGAGATTGTGGACTTAAATTTTTATCAAGAGTTAGTTGATTTTTGTTTGATGCATAAAATTTATATAATTTCCGATATTGCTTACTGCGAACTTTATTTTGATGAAAAAGATAAACCGCATTCAATCCTAGAAATTAAAGGCGCTAAAGATATTGCGATTGAATTTACTTCCGTGTCAAAAAGCTACTCCATGGCGGGCGCGCGCGTTGGTTTTGCGGTTGGCAACCAAAATTTAATTGCCGCGCTTTACAAAATTAAATCTTATCTCGACTATGGCTCGTTTAATCCGCTGCAAATGGTGGCAGCTGATGCTTTAAGCGCAAAAAGTGACGATTATTTAATTGAATTGCGCCAAAAATATAAATCGCGTGGCGAGTTTTTGATTGCAACTTTTGCGCGTGAATTGAATTGGATAATCGCCAAACCTAAAGCCAGCATGTTTGTGTGGACAAAATTGCCGCCGCAATTTTCGCATTTAACTTCTTTTGATTTTTGTAAAAAAATGATTGAAGAGACAGGAATTGTAATGTCGCCGGGAAGCAGTTTTGGTGCTAACGGCGAAGGTTTTGTTCGGCTTTCTTTAATTCATAATGAAGAAAATATTAAACGCGCCGCAGCAAAGTTGCGCCAAGTTTTTTAAATGCGTTTTAATAAAATTCTTTTCCAGACCCCGTCATACGACGGGGTGACAATTCCAGTGTAGTTCATCACGTCATAAAGACGGGTGACAATTGTGAGAAAAATCTCAAAACTATTCTAGTTTGTCACCCCGTCTTTATAACGGGTTGACAAGTTGAACTAATGACAAAGACAAGTTAATTTGATAGAATGATTAGCACTCATTGTCACCCCGTCTTTAGGACGGGGTCTGGCTTGGCAATTTATTTTATTTTTGATGATTAATTTCAAAATTCTTACCTTATTTCCCGAATTATTTCCAGGCGCCCTGGCTGCTTCAATTACTGGTGCGGCTTTAGAGAAAAAATTATGGTCGCTAACCGCAATTAATATTCGT
>JANRKR010000101.1:0-3995 GCA_033763375.1 Rickettsiales bacterium | reverse complement strand
CCACTAATCAACGCTTTTAATTTCTTTTGCCTCTACGCCAATTCTGATGGCATCATCGCTAACAAAATTTCAACGAATAGAAATTTTTCTCACATTCTTGATCGTTATATTTTAGCAAAATTACGCACAACAATTTCTAAAATTGACAACGCCATGAGCAACTACGACACTGTAAGCGCCTGCGAAGAATTTAATCAATTTTTTGAAAGTTTGAATAATTGGTATATCAGAAGAAATCGCCAGCGTTTCTGGAAAAAAGAAATCGATCAGGACAAACAAGACGCTTATGATGTGCTTTATACAGTTTTAATAACTATGTGCGAAGCCTCAGCACCAATACTTCCTTTTACTTGTGAATATATTTGGAAAAATTTAAGCGAATTAAAAAACTAAAATCTTGCACCTTAGATTTAAGGCTTCTAATTTGCGCGCCCTCTTCTTTTGGTAATAAAGTTAATATTAGTTTGTTTTGTGTAATTTGTTTTGCATAAGCAAACAAAACAAATGCCAGTTATTTAGAAGAAAAGACGAGCGTAAAAACTCGAAGTTTCATTTCATATCGCGGGGTAGAGCAGCCCCTGTTTTGCGTAAGCAAACAAAACAAATGCTACGGGCGTAAAAACTCGAAGTTTCATTTCTTATCGCGGGGTAGAGCAGCCCGGTAGCTTGTCAGGCTCATAACCTGAAGGTCGTTGGTTCAAATCCAGCCCCCGCAACCACTTCCAGCAAAATTAATCAAACAAACAACTTATTAATTTAGGAGAACAGCTTCGAGTAAATTAATTCCAAATCATCAAATCAAAATCGTCAGATTTTGATTTATATTTCCTGTTGGCAGTTGGTTCAAATCGGCCCCCGCAACCATCCTCCTTTTCAAAGAAATCCGAAGCAAAAGCGACCCAACACTTTTTTCCATTTTTTTATAATTAGGAAAATTCTTTCTTCCTCGCATTTCCAAGCAACATCATCACTAGACCAACCATTTTATCTTTATCCTTCGGGTCACTCTCAGCAATTAAAAGCGTTAAGGCGGTCAATGTTTGCGGATCAATTTTCTTAACATCAATCAGGCTGAATTTTTATAAAAACCACACAAAAGAAAAAGCTCCAGATCTTTTGTTGCCGTCTGTAAATGGGTGATTCTTTACGATAAAATAAAACAGATGAGCCGCTTTTTCTTCCAAGCTTTCGTAAAGGTCAGCGCCGCCAAAAGATTGCATCACATTTCCGATAATTCCTTCCAGGGCATCTTTTGATCTTTCTTTAGCGAAGATTTCTGTCGCCTCGCGCTTTTTTATTAACTCAGATTTTAGATTGGAAATTCCCGCTGCTAAATCTTTGGCGGATAAAGTGATTTGCTCTTTGGTAACATTATCAATCTTTAAGTTGTCTTTGTCATAGGCGTCCAGTGACAGCCAAGTTTCAGCAAAACCTTTGACTAAATCGATTGCAAAAGATGGATTTAAGTCGCTGTTTTTTGAATTATTTTTGACAGTTAAAGCTTTGATTTCATCGAGTGCTTCAATGAATTTATCATAGTTTTTGACGATGTGTTTTTTGTTGATTGCATATCCATCAAGTAAATAACCTTTTAAAACCTTCGTTGCCCAAATTCTGAAATTAGTGGCTTGCTTTGAATTAACACGATAACCAACGGCAATTATTGCATCTAAGTTGTAGAACTTAACTTTTTGTGTTTGCTTCTTGCCAGCAATGGCGCCATGTGAAGTGGTTAGTTCCAAAATGGAACCAACCACTCTTTCATCTAACTCTTTATCAGTAAAAATATTTCTTAAATGCTTGGTAATCGCTGGTCTTTGAACTCCAAACAAATCTGCAATCTGATTAACGTTGGCAATTAAAGTTTCGTTCTTTTTATCAAGTCTAAGCTCAATTGCAGCATCTCTGGCTTGGTAAATAATGGTCTTTAAATTAGCAAAAAGAGAGGAGCTTAATTTTGATTTGGTCATAATTTTATGGTGTTTAAATTTTTAAGTAATTGGGTTGCTGCAAGTAAGTAGTTTTTTGTTAAAATTTAATCCAGCTTTTATTCTTTTCAAAAATTATTTATCTACGATTTCCTCTTTTTCGCAATTGCATTTTATTGGCTTTAATAACTTCATCAATTGAAGAAAATTCAACAATATTTGGTTCAACTGATTTAACGATTTTTTCAAGACCACCAAAGACCATTTGTAACTTCAAAAAAGATTCCAAGGAAATCAGGCCTTTCTGTTCAAACTTACGCAGGGTTGGCAAAGCAACGCCAGAGCGTTCCGCTAAACCTTGTTGAGTGAGCCCAATTTGCAACCTTTGCAAACGAATATTTTCAGCAATTTTTCTTTGAGCTTCTGAAACGGTGATAAGTGATAACATTGTATTAAATATAGCCTGAAAATTGAGATAAGTGATATTATGATGTTAATTTAGGTTTTAACTATCTACCACCTTTTTCCTTGTCAGAATCTTGGCTCTCTCGCTTTTTTTTTATTCTTTCAGCTTGTGATTCTGCAATCTGTTTTAATCTTTGTTGTTCGGCTAATTTAGCTTGTCTTTCTTTTTCAGCCATTTCCTTTCTTTGAACTTCGCCGGGATAAAGAGCATGACCTGATGAAGCGCGCTGATGATGATGTAAATGTGGCCACCCAAGGGGAGTGTGAGCTGGATCGGCAATCGTTTTACCCCAGGCTTTGTTAGCAGGACCAGTTACCTCCTTCCTACTATCTCCCGCAATGTTACCACCTTTGCGCAATATTTCTACCGCTTCATCAAAATCTATTACCCTTCCTCTAGTTATAGAGTGATCGAGATTTATTTTTGCTGTCGTTAATACCTCATACCAATTCTGAAGAGTGTGAATAACATAAGGATCTAGTCTTGAGTCATCAGCAGCTCTAATTTTATCGCGCATTGAACTTCGTATTTCAGAAATTTTTGCTCCAGTCTGTTGGTCTTGATTATCGCGATAAGAGTGAATTGCATAAAGAGTATCTTCTTTATAACCATTACCAATCCCAACGATTCCCATTCCTGAAAATCCTGACGCTGATGGATGATCTCCAGCCTGTGTTATTTGATAAAAAGAAGATTCAGCTGCTTGATTTGCAGAAATAGAAGAAAATCTGTGAAATTTTAATTCTCCTTCTTCGGTTAAAGTTGCAAATGGACCAGAAATAGCGAGCGTTCTTGATGGTTCAGCATTAAATGCAGATCCGAAATGATTAGTTTGATCTGGTTTAAAACCACCTCCAAGATCAACCACTGGATTTCCATCTGTTTCAAGTAAAGCATAATCAAAACACCAAGCTTTGGCACCTTCAGCTTTTAATTTATCAAGACCAGTTATTGGGGCATTTCGTACTTTATATTTGTGAATGGTATCATCTTTCACAAAATATACCGAAACATCATTAGCTTCAAAATTTATCAATTCCGCTCTTCCAGAATCTAATACGCTGTAATCAAGAATGTTGTGCAAACAAGTAAGAATCTTACCATCTTCCATTAAGCATGCTGTTCCTCTTGCAATTTCTGGAATTTCAATTGTACCAATAAAATGTTTAACTTGGTTTGCATTTTCACTCATAATCATCAAATCAGATTCGGAAAATCTTCCGACAGGAATAAGTTCTTCCGAATTTTGTAGTTTTGCTTCACTAGATTTTGAGTCTGATTTCATTGATATGGTTGGTATGAAGTTAGAAAAAAATAGGTATCTAAGTGCTGATTATTAGAAAAGTTTTCTTATATAAGAAATAAGATTGTTTAATGTCAGGTGTCTGGATTTGACAACTTTTCCTCAACTCAATCGGGCAACCTTACTAAGCAATTTTAATACCAATGGATAACAAAGGTTTTTTCAAATCCAGCCCCCGCAACTACTTACACTTTTAAAGAAATCCAACAAGGTTTTTTTAAGTCTAATTGAGTCTTGATTATAAAGGCTATGGAATACTTCTTTAGTCAAACACGATCCAACCAAATTCAGCTAAATT
>JANRKR010000100.1:0-4085 GCA_033763375.1 Rickettsiales bacterium | reverse complement strand
ATCATCTGCCGCAAAGATTTACTATTGAAACTCAAAAAGGATCAAAAATAAACATTGCCACTTGGAATGTTTTGCAACAATGCCAAAGCAAAGCTAAATCTGGAACAGGATATTCAAATAATCCGTGGGATTTTGATGAAGGTATTAAAGCTTTTGAAAAAAGAAGAGAAAAGCAACTAGAAACTTTTGATGAATTAAGTGGATGCGGTATTATTTGTCTGCAAGAATTTAGCGAAAAAGATCCTGAAAGACAAGGCAGAATTTATAATATTCTTGCTAGGCTTGCTGCGAGAGGTGGAAACTGGAACGTAATTGATCCAACTAAAACTACTGATCTTGGAGATGCTAAAAACGGCAATATAATTTTTTATCGAGAGGATAAGTTTGATGTTAAAGATCGTACTCCATCAATACTTTCACCAAACAAAAATAATGGCTCAGAAGGCATTTACCTTGGTCTTGATGTAACTTTTAGAGATAAAAAAACCAACGAAGATTTTATTGTTACCAATGTTCACGGCGCATTTGGAAAATCTGATCTAATTCAAAATCATTGCGATAGTCTTGCCGCAAATTCAACGCCAGCAATAGTTGTAGGCGATTTTAATTGTCATAGTAAAGAATTAAGAACAAAAATTTCTACCGATGATAAAATTAAAGACTCGACTAAAGTTTTAGCATCTGACCTAGCAACAAATTTTGATACATTAAATGCTGGTGATCGCGCTGAAAATGCAGTAATGAATACGGAAAATAAATGTTATGATTATGCCGTGGTTGTTGATAAACAATATAATTTCAAAAGTTGCGAGATAGAAGCTCAATCTTTTAGCGATAAATTGAAAAACGCAAAAAATTTTTCTTCAATTCCCTTGCATGAAACTGAAGCCAGAAAATGTTTTTTAGGTGTTGTTCAAGAAATTTTTAAAAACCCAAGACCAGATAAGCAAACAAGAGCAAGATTAAGAAATATTTTTGCAAATTCGGCGCTACCAGATTTTTTAAGAGAAGAAATAGTATCTGGCAAACTACAAATGGATGGGGCAGAATTTTTAACATCTGCTCTAGATGGAATTACTCCTGAAAAAATCATAACAGATACCAATGAAGTTTCGTGGGAACGTGGCGAAAAAACCTCAACAAAAAGTGAAGACCATACCAAACTTGAACTTCCCTTTCCTGATAAAGTAAGAGATACAAGTTGCTCAAAAATGCTAAAGTTTTATCAAGAAGATTCTCAATTAGAAGGAGACAACAAATACCAATCAAAATCTGGTCTGGTTGATGCAACATCAAAGCGAAAAATTACCGTAAAAGCTGATCCAGCTCATGAACTTATTGTCTCTGTTAAAAGAGTCTACACAACCGGAAGAGATGCCAGCTATAGAAGACATAGGGCTTCTTCCAAAGTAATTGCTGATTCAATCGAGATAGAAACAACTTCAGGTGGAAAACAAAAATATGAGGCAACTGCTTTTTTGGTTCATAGGGGAAATACTCCTGATGCAGGGCATTATGTAACATATATTAAAGAATTGGTTACAAATAAAAATGGCTCAGAAAAAGTAGTATGGGCATTATATAATGATAGTGATCGAACTGAAATAGATGATTCTGAACTCTTAAATGGTCTTCCACCAGAATCCGTTAATGCCTATAATATAAAATATTCTCCTTTGGTTGATGGCGCTAATGATAGCGTTACTGGAAAAGCTCGCTATAAAACCGGATTACCTAAATCTCAAGAGAATGGAACTGCCAATGGTGGAAATAGATGTTGGGCAAATGCCGCCTTTGCTTTTGCATTATCACTAAATTCTTTTTATGATAGTGAGTTAGATAAAACATCTTCAGAAGTTCCTTTAACCTCATCTCAAGAAACAACACCAACAGATACCGACTTAAATTCTTTAATTATAGATGATCTCAAAGGAAAAGATTCAGAAGTTTTAAAGTTTTTTCAAGATCTTAGATCAAAAGACGAATCTGAACAAAAAAAAATAAATGAAGACCTAGAACAATTTGGATATAGCGAAAAAATTCTTATTGGAAATGCTGTTACCAGATTTTTATCAACGTTAGATACCGATTATAAATCAAGCGATCAAATCTGGAATTGTTTAGAAACTTTATCTAATCCAAAAAATTTAGAAAAAACAATCGGTCTGATTTCTTCAATGGATCACTTTTCTTTTACAAGTAATCCAGAAAAATATTTAAAAGATAATAAATTTGAGACAGAAACTAATTCAAGTTCAATCTCATTAACTGAATTTTTTATTAAAAAGCTAGATTCAGAACCTGATTCAAATACATTTTTTGAATTATTGCCTGATGCCATAAAAATTGGTGGCGCAGACTTTTTGGCCGATATTTTATGTCATGTAACTTCCAATCAAAATGACGAGGTTAAGAACAGATTAATTTCAGAGTTTAAGGCGGATCGCAATAAAAAATCTCAATTTCACAAAAATAGAAGCGCTGCCGAAATTGAAGCCGAAATTGGAGCTGGTCTTAATAAAAGAAATCAACCATCTTATTCTGGTATTCGTAATGACACCTCCTTCACGAAAAAATCTATCGAAGCAACTTCCGATGCAAATTATGCTATTGACGACAGTAAAATTGAAAAGGTAGATCAGACGAATGGTCTTAATGAAATCAGAAGCCAATTAGATAAAATTAGCAAAAAGCCAGAAACCGATAAAAACTCAAAAGAATTTTACGAAAAATCTCTTAAACCAAATTCTTTAAAAACTGTTGATAAAAATTTGCGAATTTTTGATGAAGCTCAAATTGAAGAATTGGAAAAATTAAAATATACTGATGATAAAAAAAATAAAACCAGTCAAAAACTTTGGTACAGCGAATTTGCTGGGATTGAATTTCGCCCTCCTAATTCTATCGATCTTAGTTCAATGTTTGCAACTAGTGATGAAGATAGAGGAAAGGCTGATTTATTTGCTGGCGCCGATCTTTTTATGGCAAGTTTTCGTAATTGTGTTTTTGAAAATGTTGATTTAAGTGAAGTTAAAAACCTTGAAACTGTTGGCTTTTACAACTGCACTTTTAGAAATTGTAAATTTAGTGAGAAATTTTTGGAATCAATTAAAATGCATAATTCAGAAAATTTGAAAATTGAAAATAGTGAATTTTCAATTAAAAAATTAAGCCCAATTCCATCAAATTCGCCAAGACCAAGTTTAGCTAAAGTTTTAAAAGCTGAAAGCTTACATAAAATTTTATCTAAATCATAAAAACATTTTATATTTTTTATAAAGTAATACTGATTAATCCGCTAATGGGTTCTTGTTTCTAATCATATATTAATACCAGAGTAAATGGACCCCGTCATGCGACGGGGTGACAAGGGTGAGTCGTTGTAGCAAGAGTGAAACGTGGCAATAAGAGTAATGCAGGGTGACAAGACAGTAAGGCGTTGTAACAAGAGTAAGAAGAGGTTAACAAGATTGTTAGTTGTCACCTGCGTCTTTATGTTATTGTGACTTAATTTTAAATTCGGATTTTGTCACCCCGTCTTCATGTTATTGTGATTTGATTTTAGATTCGGATTTTGTCACCCCGTCTTCATGACGGGGTCCGTTTGCTCTAAAATTAGAACAAAAACTCATTAACGTGTTAGTTCGAAATAATACAAAACCAAACTATCCAAAGCTTTAATGACAAGAAATTTTTTTGGTAAATCTGCAAAAGACTTCCCCGATATCTCTTCACATTCTACCAGTTCAAATCCTTCTTATATTACTGGCACGACAAAATCTTATCTTAGCCTAGAAGAAATAGCATTAAAGACAGAGTTGGAAGAAAAATCAAAATCTTCAAAAAGATTAACTTATCTTAGAGAAAAAACGCATTTAAATGCAGATGAACAAAAAGAATTTGATGAACTAAAAAATTTGCCAAAGGCAAAAATTTTAAAAGATGAAAAAAGTGATTTAGAAAAATTTCGTTTAACTGGAATTGATGCAACTTCTGAAGATACAACAATTGCCATTTCTGAAAGACATGGCGTTAGAAACAAACAACAGCAAGATGCTTGCAGCGTTGCTGATTTAGAATTTAAA
>JANRKR010000099.1:0-38964 GCA_033763375.1 Rickettsiales bacterium | reverse complement strand
CTCTAGGAGCTTTTAACTATTTTTATAAGTTAAAGTTATCTCAGGTGATTGATACGTTGCGAGTTTCTTCTGGTACGACCAGAGTTAATCCGTCTAATTCTTTAGTCATTGTAATTTGACAACCAAGTCTGGAAGTTGGAGTTAAACCGAAAGCTAAATCTAGCATGTCTTCTTCATCTTCAGATGGTTTAGAAAGCATGTCATAAAATTTTTTGTCAACAATTACGTGACAAGTTGAACAAGCAAGAGAGCCTTCACAAGCGCCTTCTAAATCAATATTATTTTGATGTGCTGCTTCTAAAACTGTGGTTCCAAGAGGTACTTCAAATTCTTTTTTTTCGCCTTTGGTAATAAAAATAATTCTAACGTTCTGTGTCATGTTTAATAAAACTTACTTGAAGCTTGATATAAGTAATGATGAAGTAAGTTTTTACAAACTGATGATTTAAAAGACAAAGAAATTTACAAAGTTTTTTTTCAATTCTTTTTTTTCAGATTTTATGACCAAAGTAGTTTTGTTTCAGCCTGACATTGCTGGAAATGTTGGCACAATAATTCGCACCTGCGTATGCTTTGATGTTGAGCTGCACATCATTGAACCTTGTGGCTTTCCTTTTGATATGCAACGCGTAAAAAAATCGGCACTTGATTATATTTTTAAAGCAAAAATTTTTCGTCACGCTTCTTTTGCAGAATTTTTTTTGCAGGAAATTGAACAAAAAAATCAGCGTTTGATTTTAGCTTCAACTAAAGCCAGTAAAGATTATCGTAACTTTAGTTTTTCGAAAAATGATGTGTTGATGTTTGGCAGAGAAAGTTCTGGAGTTCCAGATTATGTGTTTTTAAAAGCCAATGAACGAATATTTATTCCAATGAAGAATGATATGCGTTCTTTGAATGTAGCAATTTCTTGTGGAATAATTTTAGCAAAAGCTTTGGAATTAAAATGAGTGAAATCATAAAAAATATTTTGGCGCCGCAGATTGATTTTGAAGGCAATAAAGACTTTGAAAAATTCGTCAAAGTTTTTTGTGAACTCTATCGAATCGAGCTTTTTAAAGATGGTTTAGATTTAATTTTAACAAAAATTAAAGAACGCGATCTTCGTTTTGAAGTAAAGATTATCAAAGGCTGGGACACAAATCTTGGTTGTTATTTAACTGAACAAAACAAATTTTTTAATAAAGTTCTTGGCGGTTTTTCAACTTCTATAAAAAAGAAAATTATTTTGCGTCAACTAACCTGCAATCTTATGGCGCATGAAATGGCGCACGCTCTAGAATTTGAAAGTGGCATTAATCTTGGTGAAGAATTTCGTCAAGCAATTGGCTTTGATATGAAAGATCGTCAGCCGCAAATTGTTACGCTTAAAGCAGAAATAAAAAGATTGATGGTTGATGCGCTTAAATCTTATCCGCCACATCAATTTTTGTCGGAACTTTTCGCTCGCTATTTTGAATTGTTAAGTGTTTCGCGTAATGTGCGAGCAACTGGTGATTTTTCAACGTCGGAAGTTATGGATTTTTTTGCTAATACCACAAATTTTATTACCAAGGTTTTTAATCAGAAAATTAAAAATAAAATTGATCAGCAAATCGCTAATCACACTCTTGAAGTTGCAAATCAGATTAGGCTTGAAATGCCTCAAAAAAAATTTCAAGAACAAATAGAATCGCTACAAAAAAAATCACAAGGATCTTGGTCAAAAACAGTAAAATCAAACTCTTCTTGGCAAGTTGGCTATAAAAAATATCAAGAATTAGAAGATAAAAAATAATGGCAGTCTACACAAAAATCAGCACAGCTGAAATTGAGCAATATTTACAAAAATATAATTTAGGAAATTTTATCAGCTTGACCGAAATTGTTGCCGGAATTGATAATTCAAACTTCATTTTGCAAACCCAAAAAGGTAAATTTATTTTAACTGTTTTTGAAAGTAGAATCAGTCAAAAAGATTTGCCTTTTTTTATAAATTTGAAATTACATTTAGCCCAAAAATCAATTTGTTGTCCGCTGCCAATTCAAGATAATCAAGGTTTGGTAATATCTGAAATAAAAAATAAAAAATCGACAATTGTCACTTTTCTAAACGGCAAAACTTTGCCCAATCGTTTAGATGGATATTACGACAATATAACTTCTAAGCATTGTTTTGAAGTTGGAAAAATCTTGGCAAAACTTCATCTTGCTGCTTCTGATTTTAAAGAAAGACGCGCTAATGATCTTGGTATTAAAGGTTTTCGCCCTTTATTTTACAGGTTTGAAAATTTACTTGAAAATTATCAAAAAGATTTAGCCAGTGAAATTATCGATAATTTAAATTTTTTGGAAAAGTCGTGGAACTATAATTTGCCTGAAGCTCCAGCCCATCTTGATCTTTTTCCTGATAATGTTTTTTTTGATGAAGAACAAAATTTAAGCGGTGTGATTGATTTTTATTTTGCCGCCAATGATGCGCTTATTTATGATTTTGCAATTGCAGTTAATGCTTGGTGTTTTGATGAAAAGAATAATTTTGATCAAAATAAATTTGATCAAATATTTAATGGTTATCAAACTTTACGAAATTTTTCTGATTCTGAAAAAACTTTTTTGAAAATTGCTTTAGTTGCTGCCGCAATGCGCTTTTTATTAACAAGGCTGAATGATATGTTTTTTACGCCAGAAAATTCTTATGTGAATATAAAAAATCCGCAGGAATATTTAGCAAAATTACGTTTTTTTAAATCAAAAATATGATTAAATATAACTTTTTTGGTAAAGATTGTATAATTGATCGAGAATTGCGAGATCGCTCAAATCTTGCTTTAAGGCTACAAGAAAAAAATTTTTCTAGTTCAAATGCGCTTTTCGTAAATCAAATTCACGGCAATGAAGTTATAAAAATTGATGATCTAAAAAAAATTCATGGCGATCAAAATCTGCCAAAAGCCGATGCATTGGTAACTAATTTACCAAATTTGGCAATTGCTGTAATAACTGCCGATTGCGCGCCAATTTTATTTTTTGATCAGGAAGAAAAAGTTATTGCAGCAGCTCATGCAGGTTGGCGCGGCGCTAAAAATGGAATTATAAAATCAACAATTAGTGCCATGAAAAATCTGCAAGCAAAAAATATTACCGCTGTAATTGGACCAATGATTCAACAAAATTCTTATGAAGTTTCGCAAGATTTTTTTGCTGATTTTTTAAGTGAGGATTCTGAAAATAAAGAGTTTTTCAAGAATAGTGAGAAACCAAATAAATACTGGTTTGATCTGCCAAGTTATATTGAAAAAAAGTTGCGGCAAGAAAACATTTTTACTATCATAAATTTAGCAATTGATACTTATAAAAATGAAAAAGATTTTTTTAGCTTCAGAAGATCAACGCATTTGAAAGAAAGCGATTGCGGCAGAAATGTTTCTGTGATTGAAGTTTGCTGAGTTATTTTAGAATAAATTTTAGCTAATCCAAATCCCAACCCAAAACTCAACCTAAAAATTTTTGGTGCCTGGAGCCGGAATCGAACCAGCGACACAAGGATTTTCAGTCCTTTGCTCTACCGACTGAGCTATCCAGGCTTAAAAAAGAGTCGTGCAAGGTAAGAATCAGCTTTTATTTTGCAAGCTGCTAAAATAACACTTTCACAAAATTTAAATGTAAAAACTATGGAAAATTTAGCCGATTATTCAAATTATGTTAAGGTTGCTTATATAATTTCTGCCCTTGTAATTATTGCATTGATGGCTTTTGTGATGATAAAATATTTTTCGCTTAGTAAAAAAAATGACCATAAAAAATCAACGTAAAAAAAAGCGAATAATCTTTGTTGGATCAGTTTTTTTAATATCGCTGATTGCGCTGATTTTTGTTATTATCAATTTTCGTGATAATATAGTTTTTTTCTATACGCCTTCTGAACTGAAGAAAAGTGAGATCTTGGATAAAATTGCCGATAAACAAATTCGCGTTGGCGGATTGGTAGAAAAGAAATCTGTGAAAAAAATTGATGCTAAAACTGTTGAATTTGTAATTACCGATTACGAGCAAAATTTAAAAATTTATTATTCAAATATTTTGCCTGATTTATTTCGTGAAGGTCAGGGCGTTGTTGCTAAAGGAAAATTTGATCAAGAAAAAAACCAGTTTTTTGCCAGCGAATTGTTGATTAAACATGACGAAAAATATATACCGCCCGAAATCGCTAAATCTTTAAAAAAAAATTAATCCCAGTTCCCTAATATTTACGCAGATTCGCCCTGATACAAATTCTGGGAGGACAAATAATCAGCGGGTAGTTTTAGAAATTTTTGCTTCAATTAAATTTTTACTTTTTTGTTCAATTGCTTCTTCAAGCTTGAGCATAAATTCTTGTTTAGAAAGGCCAGGATTAATAGCGTCTAAAAATTCCAAAGTAATTTTACCAGCTTTTAAGAATTTATCTTTGGGAAAAAATAGACCGGAATTTAAAGCTGCCGGAACAACTTTAACATTACAAGAAAGATACAGCGCGGCAATTCCGGCTTGGTAAGGATATTTTTCGCTAGTTGCCAAAACATCAACTCTAGTGCCTTGAGGAAAAAGAATTATAGTTTGATTTTGTGATAAATATTTCTTGCTCTGTTTGATTAATTCTTTTAAGGCGCTGGCGCCGCCGGAACGATCAATTATAATTCCGCTCATTTTTCTCAAGAACCAGCCATAAAAAGGAATTTTTAATAATTCTTTTTTGAAAGCGTAAACCGGATATTTAAAAATTAAATGCATGACAATTGTTTCCCACATTGACTGATGTTTGCAGGCAATAATGCAGGCTTCTTTAGGTAAATTTTCCAGACCAATAATTTGATAATCAATGCGGCATATTTTTTTTAAAAACCACAAAGAAAATTCTGCCCAAATTTTGGCGCCATCATCGGCAATTTTTTGTGATCTAAAAGCAATGGATAAAGGCAGAAAAATTATTGGAATTATTGTACTCCAGATACTGATAAAAATCCAAAAAAGGAAAGATGAGATTATGTTCATTGGTTTTTTAAAAAGCTCAAACTTACCAAGTGGTGCCGATTGAGAGATTCGAACTCCCGACCCACTGTTTACAAGACAGTAGCTCTACCCCTGAGCTAAATCGGCATAATGCTAGCGGCTGAAATTTATAAGAATCTTAAAAAATAATTTAGTTGAATTATCTAACAATAAAAAAGCCAAACCGACAATTGCCAGTTTGGCTTTTTAAAGAATTCTGCAAACTAATTAGTTAGCAGTTTTTTCTTCCATAGCTTTTGGAGCTTCAGCAGCTTTTTTAGCTTTTTTGTGATGCTTTTTAGCTTTTGGAGCTTCAGCAGTCATAGCTTCAGCTTTAACTTCAGCTTTAGCAGGAGCAACAGCAGCTGGAGCAGCAGCTTTAACTTCAGCTTTAGCAGCAGCTGCGTTGTTAGCAGTAGCTGTAGTAGCAGTAGTAGCAGCGGCTTTAGTTTCAGCCATAGCTTTAGGAGCTGCAGCTTTTGTAGCTTCAGCTTGAGCAGCAGTTGCGAACAAAGAAACTGCAGCGATGATTAATGAAAGTTTTTTCATTTATTTTACACCAAATTATTTTTTGATAAGATCTAATCATTTCTGACTAGTTTCTTTCTGGCGTTAAGTCGTCTTAAAAGACTCTTTTTGCAAAGATTTAAAAGTGGCGAAATAACCGAAAGGCGGCGGGAAAATATGAGTAATAGTTTTTTTGTCAAATTAAAAATGAATTACTTTTCCATAAGCGTCCAAAACCGCTTCGTGCATCATTTCCGACATTGTTGGATGCGGAAAAATTGTATGCATTAAATCTTCCTCAGTTAATTCGGCTTGTTTGGCAATTACATAACCTTGAATCATTTCAGTTACTTCAGCTCCAATCAAGTGCGCGCCTAAAAGCTCGCCAGTTTTTTCATCAAAAATTACTTTGATTAAACCCTCGCTTTCGCCCGCCGCAATGGCTTTGCCATTCGCCATGTAAGGAAAACGCCCGACTTTAATTTTTTTACCTAATTCTTTAGCTTTCTTTTCGGTCAAGCCAATTGAAGCGATTTGTGGCATTGAATATGTGCAACCCGGAATATTTTCTTTCTTGATTGGATGAATTTTTTTAGCATCATATTTTTGCATCTTGCTGGCGATTTTTTCAGCCGCAATTACGCCTTCATGCGAAGCTTTGTGAGCCAACCACGGCGCGCCCGCAACGTCGCCAATGGCAAAAATATTTGCATCAGCGGTTTCCAAATAATTGTTAGTTTCAATGCGACCTTTATCAACTTTTACCTTAGTTTTTTCCAGACCCAAATTTTCTACATTGGCAACAATTCCAACCGCCATGATAACTTTCTCAGCTTTTAATTCTGTAATTTTTCCAGCAATTTCAACACTTGCCGTTACTTCATTCTTGCCTTTTTTCAAAGATTTCAACGCCGCTGAAGTATGAATTTTAATGCCTTGTTTTTCAAAAGATTTACGCGCTAATTTTGAAATTTCTTCATCTTCAACTGGCAAAATATTTTCTGCCATTTCAACAATTGTAACAACTGATCCCATATTTTTGTAGAACGAAGCGAATTCGCAGCCAATTGCGCCCGAACCAACAACTAAAATAGATTTTGGCAAAGCTTTTGGTGTCATGGCTTCGCGATAAGTCCAAATATTTTCGCCATCTGGTTCCATGCCAGGAATCACACGCGCTCTAGCGCCTGTTGCCACAATAAAATAAGCGGCTTCAATTTCTGTATGCACCTCCATCGCGCCGCTAACGCGTTCGCTCGATCCTCCTAAATAGGAGGATCCTGTATTCGCCGACTTTGAATCGGCGCTATGGTTTTTGTTTGTGACCGAAATTTTTTTGTTATCCAAAAACTTAGCAAAACCGTCAATCACTTCGATTTTATTTTTCTTCATCAAGCCACTAATTCCGCTGCTCAATTTTTTAGAAACGCCACGTGAACGCTCAATAATTTTAGCAAAATCAAATTTAACATTTTCAGCGCTAAAACCAAAAGAATCCAAATTATGCAAAAGATGATTAACTTCTGACGATTTCAACAGCGCCTTGGTTGGAATACAGCCCCAATTCAAACAGATTCCGCCCAAATGATTAGCTTCAATAATTACAACTTTTAAACCAAGTTGCGCCGCGCGAATTGCCGCAACGTAACCACCAGGACCTGCGCCAATAACGCAGAGATCGAATTTTTTTGCTGTAACTGTCATGTTTTTGTAGAAAAAATTTAAGATAAGTAAAAACTGACGCGACTTTTAAAGTCGCCCTTTAGAAAATACAATTCAAAATACATATTTAATCTAGAAAATGTCTGCTGAAATCGAAAGTTTAATTAATGAGATCAAAGGTTCGCTGGCTTTGATCGCGAGGTGTCTTTGAGCCAGAAAAAATTAAAGAACGTTTGAAATTTCTAAATATAAAATCCGAAGATCCCGCGCTGTGGGAGAACAAAGCTCAAGCTCAAAAAATATTAAAAGAAAAAGCAATTTTAGACGATAAGTTAAACGCTTTTTTAGCGATTGAAAATGGCTTAAAAGATAATCGCGAATATTTGGAATTAGCTAAGCTAGAAAACGATGCGCAGCTTCTTAATGACACTGAAAAAAATCTAATCAGCTTAAAAAAAATCTCCGATAACTTTGAAGTTGAATGTTTGTTTTCCGGCGAAGTTGATGTTAATAACTGCTTTCTTGACATCAACGCTGGCGCTGGCGGAACCGATTCTTGTGATTTTGCCGCAATGTTAATGCGCATGTATGAACGCTTTTGCAATTTAAAAAAATTCAAAGTTGAAATCGTCAATATGCTGGAAGGCGAAGAGGCGGGAATTCGCTCCGCAACGCTCAAAATTTCTGGCCGCTTCGCTTTTGGCTGGATGAAAACCGAAAGTGGCGTGCATCGTTTGGTGCGCATTTCACCTTTCAACGCCAACGACAAGCGCCAAACCAGCTTTGCTTCCGTTTGGGTTTATCCTGAAATTGATGATGAAATTGAAATTCAGGAAAAAGATTTACGCATCGACGTTTTTCGCTCAAGCGGACCTGGTGGACAATCAGTAAATACCACAGATTCCGCTGTGAGAATGACGCATTTACCAACTAATATTGTGGTGCAATGCCAAACTGATCGCTCACAAATTCGTAATCGGGCAGAATGTATGAAAATGCTAAAATCGCGCCTTTTTGATTTAGAAATGAAAAAGAAAAAAGACGCTTTGGCCGCATCTGAAAGCCAAAAAACTGATAATAGTTGGGGTCATCAAATTCGCTCTTACGTGTTGCATCCTTACCAATTGGTGAAAGATTTGCGCACCGATTTTGAAACTGGAAATATTCAAAGCGTTTTGGATGGCGAGATTGAAGGTTTTATTAAATCTGCCTTAACTGAAAAAATGTAAGTCCTCTAAATTAGACTTTGTTACATTTTTGAGGCCGCCCTTAAAAATTTAACTCGATTTAGAACTAAAATTTTTTGAAAAAAAATTTTAACCACATTATGCCAACAAAAAATAACTTTCTAAAATTTTCACCACTTTCTGAAGAGAAAATCAAAGAAATTGTCGACAAAATTCCTGAGAAAGTAATCAGCTTAATTGCAGAAAAAGTTATAGCAGAAAAAGTTCATCACAACGCTCTTCTAAAAACTTACAAAGAAGCGACGGATAAAAAAACTTTCTTTGAAGAAAATCTTCAACAGGTTGCCGATTTCTTAAACAAGTGCCGTTTAATAGGAATTGAAGATGAAAAAGCGCAAGTACGAATGAATTCTTTTGTTATTGGAGCTGAAGGTTTGGCAATAATTTCAACCTACTTACAAAACAAAGAAAAATACGCCAATTCGTCCAAAAACTTAGTACAAGTTATTAAAAATGAAGATCTTAAGACAGATGACGGCTCAAGAAAAATCACTAAAATCACTTTTGAAAAAAAGCATGTACATAGCGCACTATACAACCAGTTGCTTTCAGATCTAAGGAATGTTGATGAGCTAGAAAAGACTTATGTTGTTGAAACTTTTGGTACTACTGGAGGCAATCATATTGTAGCTTTAACCATTAAAAAAGAGTCAGGAAATAATAGGCCATTTATTCATCTTTTTGACCCTTCTCCAGCACTTGCCAGAAATGGTCTTGAGGCTCAGCAAAATAGCATTGCCGCTGGATGGTGCGCTCAAATTACAATTAATGCCACATTGACCAAGGCTCTTTCTGAGCTTGCTTTACAGTTTGATGTCGAAAAATATTACAACAATTCTGAGCCGTTGCAGATGGGAGGTCCGTCACTTTGCGGAACTTTTACTTTGGAAGCCGCGCATCATATTTCGCGAGAAGGTTTAGACTTTTCACCTTATCAATATCTAAGTCCATTTGGTGGAAAAACTGAAATTCCAGTTCTTGATTTGCTTGATGAAAATGGATATTTAAAAGATAATCCTACTCTAAAACTGTCAGCGAAAATAGCCTATATTTCACACTTTACTGACAAAGGCTTAAGGCCTCGTGAAAAGCAATTGCAGGAAACTTCTCACAGAAAAAAAGATGGCACAGATGAAACTATGTTTGAACGAGTGAGTCGCTACCAATCCGAAACCGGAGAGAACCTGATTGCCAAGCAAAAATCTTTACGACAAAAATATGGGCATCTCTTTGAAATTATTGTTAGCGATGATTTTGCGCAAAGAAGTGATAGTCTGCCAAAGCTATCTTATGTTGGCTTTGAGGGCAATCCGTATTCAGCAGGCGACAAGGATATAGAAAATTCTAATCAAGAAACAAAACAACTAATTGAAGCATTCAACAAAATTCTACCAAGAGCTAATCGGGTTAGCGACCTTGATTTTGATGGTGAAAATGCTGTAATGACGATTTACATTGGAAATGTGACAGCGAGTAAAATTACCAACAACGAGAATCAAAATTCTTTTGGTTACAAAATTCAAAGTATTGCCCGAGTTGATTCTGAGTTAGTTGATTTTAGTAAAGATCTAACCGGCGTTAGTCCGAATTTTGCTTGCGCAACTAAATTGACTATAACCGTTTTCAAAGACAAAATTTCAGATTTTATTCAGGTTCTCAGCGAAACAAAAAAAGATGAACAAGGAAATGAAATAAAGGATGAGAATCAAAATCCTGTGCTTAGCAATATTCTCTACAAAGCTCGCAGCGATTATCCATTTACTCCGCCATCAGAAACCACTCCACTTACTACAACTCAAATAAAAAATAATAATCAAGAAGTGCAACCTTAACTGTTAGTATTTACAATTATTCAAACCCAATATTGTCCTTGGACAAGTCTGCAATAATATTAAGGGTTTTTAAAAAAAATTGAGTTAAATTCTCAAGGTCGCCCTTAAAAATTTAACTCAATTTAGAGCTAAAATTTTTTTTAAAAAATTTTATTTATATGCGTTGCCCATTTTGTGGAAATATTGAAACTCAAGTTAAAGACTCGCGCATTTCAGACGATGGCGAATCAATCAAAAGGCGGCGTTATTGCGCTGCTTGCGACTCGCGCTTTACAACTTTTGAACGCGTGCAATTGCGCGAAATTTTGGTGATTAAAAAAAATGGTGAGAAGAAAATTTTTGATCCAGAAAAATTAAAAAAATCAATTGAAATGGCGGTTCGAAAACGGCCGGTTTTAGAGGTTCAAGTTGAAAAATTGGTCAACAATATTGTGCGTCAATTAGAGGTGGAAAGTGAAACTGAAATTGCTTCATCAAAAATTGGCGAATTGGTGATGAACGCTCTAGAAAAGCTGGATAAAGTAGCGTTCGTGCGCTTCGCTTCGGTTTATAAAAATTTTGAAAAAACCGATGATTTTCAAAAATTTATCAAACAGGTAGTAAAACAATGAGTAAAATTTTAGACGCCAAACAAGCTTTGCAATTCCATCTTGATAATGGTTTAGAAGAAATGATTTCTGAGCAAGCACAAAATTTTTTTTTAGAAAAAGATCAGGTAAAAAAAATTTCTCAACCAAAAAAAGTCTCAACAATTGATACTTTTATCAAGCCACATTTTTCAACCAATCAAGCTCTTTCAACTTTGGCAAAAAAACAGCAAAACATAGTTATAAATTCAGTTTCAGAAAATTATTCTAACCAATCAATTTCACTAAACGAAATTGTAGCATCGGCAAAAAAATTGGCGCAAGGCGCTAAAAATCTGCAAGAATTGCGTAATGCGGTAGAAAATTTTGACGGCTGCAATTTAAAAAAGATGGCAACAAATACTGTTTTTTGCGATGGTAATTCTAATTCAAAAGTTATGGTAATTGGCGAAGCGCCCGGTAATCACGAGGATTTGCAAGGCATTCCTTTTTGTGGTGATTCAGGAAAAGTTTTAAACGAAATGTTTGGCGCAATTAATATGACACGAGCAGAAAACTTTTATATAACCAATGTAATTTTTTGGCGACCACCCGGAAATCGTCGTCCAACCGATGAAGAGTTAGCAATTTGTCGACCTTTTGTTGAACGTCATATTCAACTTTTAAATCCACGAATTATTATTTTAGTTGGCGCTACTGCAATGACTGCTCTTCTTGGAATTACTGACGCAATTAGCTCAGTGCGTGGAAAGTTTATCGATTTTGCGCCACAATTTTTGGAACAGAAAATAAAAACTTTTACAATTTTTCATCCATCATATTTGATGCGTCAATCCACAAAAAAGAAAGTGGCGTGGCAAGACATGTTGGCTTTAGAACAATTTTTAAAAAAATATGATTAGAGAAAAACAACTTCTTCCGGTTGGATTTTATGATTTGCTTTTTGAAGAAGCGGAAAAAAATCATGAAAATATAAACAGTGCTTTAGCCATGTTTTTAAAGGCTTCATATCGATTGATCAAAACACCTTTGGTTGAATTTGAAGATAATTTTCACAGCGCTGAAATTGCTAATTCATTTCGCAGCGTTGATGTAATTTCAGGAAAAGATTTAATTTTTAGAAACGACATAACGCCACAAATTTCAAGGCTTCTTGCTAGTCGTTTAAAAAATGAAAAATTGCCGCTAAAACTTTGCTACGTTGGTGACGTGCTTTGTAAAAAAAATAATGATCTTTACGCCGATCGTCAGCAAACGCAAGTCGGCGCTGAAATTATTGGCTGCGATCTTGAAGAATCAAATTATGAAATTATCGAAATTTTATTATCAGTTTTAAAAAAATTAACCGATAAAAATTTACTAATTGAATTTTCTTTACCTAATTTTTTAGAAGTTTTTTTAAATGAAATTGGCGAAAAAAATAACGCTGAATTAATTGCGGCAATTAAGCAAAAAAATATTTCTTTGATTAAAAAATTTGCTAATAAAAATGCCGAAATCATCACTAAAATAGCGCTTTCTAATCAAAATTTAAAAAATCTCGCATTAGAAATTTTTGGTAAAATTAATTCACAAAAAATTACTTTTGAAATAAATCGCGCTCAAAAAATTGCTGAATTTTTACAAAAAAATTTCCCGCAAATAAAAGTTTGTTTTGATTTGTTTGGTGATGACAAAACTTCCTATCATCGTGATATCGCTTTTGACGTTTTTGCTGATAATTTTTCTTACGCAATTGCGCGCGGAGGAAGATATAAAATTAATGATTTAGATGCGATTGGAGCCACAATCTACATGAATTTTTTACGAAAAATTTAAGATGAGATTTGGCTCTAAAAACTAGTGCCAAAATTAAACCGGAAAGTTTGAGTTAAATCATATTGTTGTTTTTTCACTACATTAGCAAAATCAAGGCGAATTGGTCCTAAGGGTGATGACCAAATTATACTAAGTCCATAAGAAGATCGAAGCGTGCCTTTATCAGCAACTGCCGCACCTCTTTTATTAATTTGATCAACGCCTTTCACAGTTCCGTTATCACTAAATAAGGCGCCGCTGATTCCAAGTTCGCGTGGCAAGCCAAGTGGAAATTTAAATTCCGCAGTGCCAACATAATAAATTTTACCACCAATTACGCTGCCACCAACAGCGCTGCCATTTGTAATTGTTCTTGGACCAAGTCCGGCAAATTGAAATCCTCTAAAATTATTGCCGCCCAAAAAAAACGAATCGTTACTGCGCACATCTTGTCCATTGCCGTTAATATAGCCGCCACGAGTTAAAAGTTTTAAAATATAATCTTCGTTAAAAGTTGGTGTATAAAATCCGACAGAACCTTCATATTTAGTATTTTTAATATAGCCTCCAATTCCGGTATAATCTTGGCTCACCGACAAATAATAGCCGTCAGTTGGATTGATACGATTGTTTCTTTTGTCATATAAAAAAGTATGACCAATTGTTGAATGAGTAAAATGCCCTTGCAGATATTGCAGATTTAAAGATGCCGTACTGTCAACGTTGCTGATATTTTCATCGCGAAAAGAATAATGAATCTGATGTTTTAGAAATTCAGTTATCGAATAATCGCCACGAAAAGTAATGCCGCTGGTTTTTTGATCATAAACCAAGCTATTACGTTTGGTTAGATTATATTGAAAAACATCAATTCCAGCGTCAATTGGGTGACCTAAAAAATAAGGTTTAGTATAATTTACTTCGCTGGTTAAACTGCTGTAAGAATGTTGTACGTTAACACCCAGTTCTTGACCAGTTCCCATTAAATTGCGTTCTTTAATTCCGATATTAGCAGTTACGCGATTAACAGTTGAATAGCCAATTCCCAGATTAAGTTCGCCGGTCTTTTTTTCTTTGACGGTAATTTCCAGATCAACTTTATCGCTGTTGCCAATTCTTTTAGTATTAAACTCAACTTTTTCAAAAAATCCCAGATTTTCAAGGCGCTGTTTTGAGCGATTAATTTTTGTAATATTGTAAGCATCGCCATCGCGGAAACGCAATTCACGGCGAATTACTTCGTCAAGTGTTCGCGTGTTGCCACTGATAATAATCTGATTGATATAAATTGGCGGCGTTTCTTCAATAACAAAATCAACATTAATTATTTTTTGTTCTTTATCACGTTTTAAAACTGGTTCGATATGAGCGAAAGCGTAAGATTTATCCGACATCACTTTAATCATGGCGTCGACGGTTTTTTCAATTAAATCAGAATTATAAACTTTGCCTTTTTTGATCAGAATTTCTTTTTCTAAAATGGTGGCGTCAAATTTATTGATGTGATTAATTATATTTATTTCACCAAGGTGGTATTTGATTCCTTCTTCCAATAAAAAAGTGATAAAAAACTTGTCTTTGTCAGGAGTAATTTGAGCAACTGAAGAAATAGCAATAAAATCGGCGTAACCTTTTGAGCCATAAAATCGGCGTAATTTTTCTTTATCAAATTCAATACGATCGGAATCGTAAACATCGGAAGATGAGAAAAATTTATACCATTTTGATTTTTTGGTTGAAATTTCATCGGCTAAATCTTGTGTCGAAATATCTTTATTACCAACAAAATAAATTTCAGAAATTTTAGCTTTTTTGCCTTCAAAAATTTCAAAAATTACTTCAATACGATTTTGATCTTTGGGAATAATTTTTGGTTCAATTTTGCTTAAGAAACGCCCAGATTTAAGATAAATTTCACCAATTCTTTTAATGTCTGATTGCAGTTTTGATTTAGTAAAAATACCGCGTTTTTTCAAGCTGATTTCACCTTGCAGCGCTTCGTCATCAACCTTTTTATTTCCTGCAAATATAATATCGCTGATTAATGGATTTTCTTTCACTTCGATAATTAGCTGAGAATTTTTTTGAGTTATATTTACGTCAGAAAAAAGATCAGATTCATAAAGTTTTTTTAATGTTTCTTCAATTTCACTTTTAGAAAAATTTACTGATTTTTTTTGCGAATTTTTAATTGGTAAATAATTGATGATTGTTCCTGTGTCGACGCGTTCATTACCTTTAATAACAAAGTTTGACTGATTGCTGAATTCTTGGTTACTAATTTCTTTGGCAAAAGCTGAAGATTTAGCGCTAAATTCAAAAATAAATTCGCTGATAAAAATTGATGATAAGAACAGCAAAATTGGCGCAGCATTTTTAGCCAAACCAGAAGCAAATTTGAATCTGGTTTTGTTTTCATTGTTGCGCGCTGAGTAAATCAAAGCATCCGCAATTTTTTTGTTTTGTAAATGCCAGGTTTTTTTAATCAATTTTAGGTAATTAAGTGTTTTTACGTGAGTAAAATAAACGCGACAGCGATTAGCGCGACAGCAATTCGCACGATAGCAATTTGTATTTAATCAAATTTAACTATTTGATTCGAGTCAAAATTTAGATTTAAAGGAATTAGTGATCGCTGAAAAAACCACAAAATTTTTTAATCAAGTTTTGGGCAATAATGAAAAAACCAAAAAAACTAAAGGCAAAAAGTCCAAGTTACGATTGGTTTTTTTGATTTTCAACCTGCAATTAACAACTGGATTTTCGTTTGACTTTTAGCAATCAACATAAATCATGATCGCTGTTTTGATGGCGATATAACTGCTTAGAGCCTGTTTTCAAACCTAATTGGTCTCATATTTAGTTCTATTTTTGCTCTTTTTTCACGAAATATTTTAAAAATATTTTCCGATACGGCTAAGGCTTTTTTATAATTTTTAGCCAAAAAGATAAAGTTAATTGAGTTAATTAAAAACCAGATCAAGAGATTTTATGATTTTGGTATATACTCAACCTGATTCAAGAAACCGATCTTTCTTAAAAAATAAAATTTATTGCGGATGCACGAATTTACTTCGTGCGCAGCAATTCAATTTAGACCAAATTCAAACTTCGTTTGAATTTGATTAAGTATATACGGGTTAATTAATGAAATAATTTCGCGGCTATGTTGCAAGTTTTGCTTTTAATAATTTCTTCTCTTTTTATTTCAGCGCCAGTTCTGGCTTTTGAATTTCATTCTTCAGCTCGAGATCATATCAACGTAGTTGGCTCTTCAACAGTTTATCCTTTTGCTGCAACAATCGCTGAAGAATTTGGTCGTGCTTCCAAAATAAAAAATTCGAAAAATAAATTTGAGAAAAGCTTTAAAACCCCGATTGTTGAATCAACCGGAACTGGCGGCGGTTTTAAACTTTTTTGTTCTGGAATTGGTTATAGCTATCCTGATTTTTCTGACGCTTCACGCCCAATTGAAAAAAGTGAAATTGAAAAATGTCATGAACATGGAATTAATGGAATTGTAGAAATCAAAATTGGTTATGATGGAATTGTTTTAGCAAATTCAATTACTGGAAAAAAATATAGTTTAACCAAAAAACAGATTTTTTTGGCTTTAGCAGCGCAAATTCCTGATCCAAAAACTGGTAAATTGATCGACAATTTTTATCAAAAATGGCGTGAAATTGACGTTAATTTGCCCGATGTAAATATTACTATTTATGGTCCACCTTCAACTTCGGGCACGCGCGATGCTTTTGTTGAGTTGGTTATGGAAGAACCTTGCATGGCAATGGCTGAATTTAATTTAGCTTTTGGTGATAAAAAAATTCGCCAAAAAAAATGTCACTTAATCAGAAGCGATGGCAAATTTATTGAAGCTGGCGAAAATGATAATTTGATTGTCCAAAAATTAAAAAACGACGTTGATGCTTTAGGAATTTTTGGCTTTAGTTTTTTGGAAGAAAATCATCAGGCTATTCAACCAGCTTTGATTAATAATGTGGCACCAAGTTTTGAAAATATTGCTTCCTCGCGCTATAAAGTTTCGCGACCACTATTTATTTATTTTAAAAAAGAACATCTTGATCTAATTCCTGGAATGCGCGAATTTATCAAAGAAATTATCAGCAGCGATACTATCGGATTCGATGGTTATTTATTGCAAAAAGGACTTATCCCGCTAACTAATTTGGAAATCAAAAAAGTGCGGGGTGAGGTGATGCAGAATTTATAAATTCCAATTCACATTATTTGATTGGTTTCTTTTGTAAAAGAAGTAAGTTTTTTTGAATTGCTTTGTGCTAAATAAGTTAGCGCCACAGAAATATTTTTTTGCAGAGTTTTGGTATTTTAAATCAGTATTATTCATAATTTCTCATGGAAGAAAAATTCATTAAAGTAGTTGGTGCAAAAGAACATAATTTGAAAAATGTCAGCATTGAAATTCCTAAAAATCAGTTGGTAGTTGTTACTGGCTTAAGTGGCTCAGGAAAATCTTCTTTAGTTTTTGATACTATTTACGCTGAAGGTCAGCGCCGCTTTATTGAAAGCTTGTCATCTTACGCGCGGCAATTTTTAGATTTACAAGATAAGCCAGATGTTGAATCAATTACGGGTCTATCGCCAGCAATTGCGATTGATCAAAAAACAACTTCGCGCAATCCGCGTTCAACGGTTGGAACGGTTACAGAAATTTATGATCATTTTCGTCTTTTGTTTGCGCGCATCGGCATTCCTTATTCGCCTGCAACCGGCAAGCCAATTGAAAGTCAATCGGCTTCTTTAATGGTCGAAAAAATTTTAGATCTTCCTCAAAAAGCTAAAATTTATTTATTAGCGCCAATTGTTCGTGGTCAAAAAGGTGAATATCGTAAAGAGATGATGAATGTGCGCAAACAAGGTTTCCAGCGCATTAAAGTTGATGGCAAAGTTCATGATTTGAACGAAATGTTGCCGGTTTTGGATAAAAATAAAAAACACAATATTGAAGTTATTATCGATCGCATTGTTGTTTCAAATGAACTCGGTAACCGTTTGGCTGATTCAGTTGAAACTGCTTTGAAAATTTCTGGCGGTTTGCTTTTAGTTGAAATTGTTGCTTTGCCTGAAAATGCTAAATCTAAAAATGCTAAATTTTCTGAAGGTGAAATTTTAATTTTTAGTGAAAAATTTTCTTGCCCAGAATCAGGTTTTACTATTTCAGAAATTGAACCACGACTTTTCTCTTTCAACAGCCCTTACGGCGCTTGTAAATCTTGCGACGGACTTGGAACTGAATTTTATTTCAGCGAAGATTTAGTTATTGAAGATGAAAATTTAACTTTGCGTCAAGGCGCAATTGCAGTTTGGCAAGGCACGCAAGCGCGCTTTTATCAACAAGTCTTACAAGCTTTATCAGAAAAATATAAATTTAGTTTGGATGTTCCTTTTAAAACTTTATCAACAGAAATCAGAAATAAAATTTTCTACGGAACCGGTGAAGATGAAATCGAAGTCAAGCATGAAGATGGTTTAAAAGCCTTTAAAGTAAAAAAACCTTTTGAAGGAATTATCAATAATTTGAAAAAGAAATTTTCTGACAGCGAAAGTGAATGGATGCGCGAAGAGCTTAGCAAATTTCAAACATTAAAAACTTGTGAATCTTGTGCTGGAAATCGCTTAAATGAACAAGCTTTATCAATCAAAATCGATGGTTTGCATATTGGCGAAGTTAGCGCCATGTCAATTGAAAAGGCTGATAAATGGTTTGAAGATTTAGAGCCAAAATTAAATTCAACTCACAAACAAATTTCTGAGCGCTTACTCAAAGAAATCAAAAGACGTTTAAGTTTTTTGCGTAATGTCGGTTTAGAATATTTAACAATTAATCGCGAATCTGGCACATTATCTGGCGGCGAGGCGCAAAGAATTAGACTGGCTTCACAAATTGGTTCGGGTTTGTCGGGCGTTTTATATGTTTTGGACGAGCCTTCAATTGGCTTGCATCAATCTGATAATGATAAATTAATTACTACGCTAAAAAATTTGCGCGATCTTGGTAATTCAGTTATTGTGGTTGAGCATGACGAAGAAATGATGCGTGAATCGCAATATTTAATTGATGTTGGTCTTGGCGCGGGTGTTCATGGCGGTAATATTATCGCTGCTGGTTTGCCAAAAGATGTAATTAACAATAAAAATAGCATTACTGGACAATATCTCAGCGGCAAAAAGAAAATCGAAATTCCTAAAAATCGTCGTAAAATTGATCAAAAGAAAATGATCAGTTTAAAAGGTGCAACGGCAAATAATTTAAAAAATGTTACATTAGATTTACCGCTGAAAATGTTTGTTGCGGTTTCAGGAATTTCTGGCGGTGGCAAATCAAGTTTAGTAATTAAAACTCTTTATCGCGCTTTGGATAAAATTGTTAATAAAGCAAAAGTTACTCCAGGACCTTACGAAAAAATCACCGGTTCACATTTAATTGATAAAATTATTGAAATTGATCAATCGCCAATCGGGCGCACGCCGCGCTCAAATTCTTGCACTTATGTTGGCGCATTCACTTTTATTCGTGAATTTTATACTGCACTTCCTGAATCGAAAACACGCGGTTACAAAGTTGGTAGATTTTCGTTTAACGTTAAAGGTGGACGCTGTGAAACTTGTCAGGGCGATGGTTTAATCAAAATTGAAATGCATTTTTTGCCCGATGTTTATGTTAAATGCGAAACTTGTCACGGCAAACGCTATAATCGCGAAACTCTGGAAATTAAATATAAAGATAAATCAATTTCCGATGTTTTGGAAATGACCGCTGAAGATGCGGCAGAATTTTTTGCCAACATGCCGCATATTTACGATAAGTTTAAAGCGTTGTGCGACGTGGGTTTAGGTTATATTAAAATTGGTCAAAGTGCCACAACTCTTTCTGGCGGTGAAGCGCAAAGAATCAAACTTGCTAAAGAATTAAGCCGCAAAGCCACAGGCGATACTTTATATATTCTTGATGAACCAACAACCGGATTGCATTTTGAAGACATAAATAAATTACTCAAAGTTCTGCATAAACTAGTTGATACCGGTAATTCAATTTTAGTGATTGAACATAATCTTGATGTTCTAAAAACTGCTGATTGGATTGTTGATATTGGTCCATGCGGCGGTGAAAAAGGTGGTTATATTGTAGCGCAAGGTACGCCAGAAGAAGTGGCAAAAAATAAAAAATCAGTTACCGGAAAATATTTGGCAAAGGTTCTGTCATGATTACTAAATCAGTTAAAGAAGCGCTGGTTGGTTGTTCAATCCTGGTGCAAAAAAGAATTAACGAGTTATTGCCGCTTGATTCAAGCGAATCAAAATTAATAGAAGCAATGCGTTATTCTAGCATGTCGGGCGGCAAAAGAATTCGTCCTTTTTTAACAATTATCTGCGCCCAAATTTTTGGCATTTCGCCACTTGAGTCTCTCAACGCCGCAACCGCAATGGAATTTATCCATGTTTATTCATTAATTCATGATGATTTACCGGCAATGGATGACGATGAAATGCGTCGCGATATTTTAACTTGTCATAAAAAATTTGATGAAGCCACGGCAATTCTGGCTGGCGATGCTTTATTAACTTATGCTTTTGAAATTTTGGCATCAGGTGAAACTCATAAAGATGCTAATGTGCGCTGCGATTTAATTAGAACAATTGCCCAAGCATCTGGTTTTAAAGGTATGGCAGGTGGACAAATGATGGATTTAGAAATGTCTGATAAAAAAATTACTCGCGAAGAACTTGCCAGAATGCATCGCTTAAAAACTGGCGAACTTTTTATGGCGTCGGCAGAAGCTGGCGCTATTCTTGGTCGCGCCTCGCAAGAAAAGCGTCAGGCTTTGCGTTATTATGCGCATGATCTTGGTTTAGCTTTCCAAATCAAAGATGATATTTTGGATCATTGTGGCGCTGTTGAAGGTAAAATTGCTATTGATGAACAAGAGCATAAAAAATCAAAAGAAAATGCCAGTGTAGTTGATTTGATTGGCTTGGAAGCTTCATCCAAACAATTGGTTTTACTTAAAGATCAAGCTTTAGCACATTTAAAAATATTTGGTAAGCAAGCTTCTTTGCTGATTGATTTAGCCGAATTTATAATTTCCAGAGAAAAATAATGACCTTAAGCGAAAGCTACTTTTTTCTATTCTATGACAGTTTTCTTTCAGCTTTAATTTTATTTCCTCGCACCGAAATGGCGATCAAAGCCATGATTGCTTTGCAAATCTATAACCCAATTTTAATTTTTTTTATAGCCCAATTAGCAAGTCTTTTAGCGTTATCGATAAATTGGCGTTTAGGAAAATATTTGATGGAAAAATATCTGATTTTTTTGCACCACAATGGCTCTTTTGAACGCAGGCAAAAAGAAATTTTAGATGCAGAAAAAAAGTGGCAAAAATTTGTAGTTTGGATTTTATTTTTCTGCTGGCTTAATATTGTTGGATCAACATTTTCAACGATGGCGGGCTTTTTTAAAACCAGTTTTAAAAAGTTTTTTTGTTTGGTTTTTGTAGGAAAATTTTGCTATTATAGCCTATTAATTCTGGTTGATTTTGATCTTAAGACTTATTTTTTTTAAAAAAGTTTTGAACTTTATTGAACAGCAATTGCCCATTTGCGACTGAGATATTTTTCAATCGCTTTTCTTTCTTCTAAACGTAAGTTGCGATTAAAAATAATTACTTCACCAAGATAGCCATCTAAGCCAGTTGATGCGACTATTGATCCTAAATAATTTGCGCCGCTGCTGCTATTGCGGTTGGTTGTGCTGTCATTAGCGCCTTGATTGCCATCAATAAAAATTGTTCTTCCTGAAGCGTTGCTGTAAAGAAAAGAATAAATGTGAAAATCTTTTATCGCAGCGTTGGCAGATAAAGAAGAACTATTCCAATTATTTATTATTGAGTTGCTGTTATATTGAAAAGAATTTAAGCCTAAACCAACAGTTCCTGAAGCCAGAATATTACAAGTGCCGCCGCAGCTGCCAAATTTTCCGACGATAAAAACTGTATAGTTAGAGTTTTGGTAAGGAACAGTGCCATCGGCAATATTAAAATAATTATTGCCTGAAGTAAATTTTAACATTGGCAAACCATTCCAGATATCAAGCTTATAAGTTGGTTTATTAGCGGCGTTTGTTTGAGTCATATTAATTGCCGCCAGAGATTTTGGATTAATGTCAAACCAAGTGCTGATTGTTTGATCATCGTCATTTTCGCTTTTATCAAAACTTTTTTCTGAAGATGTTTCCCACCAAGCGATCAAATTTTCAGTTTCTGCTATCGGAGATTGAGCAGTTTGATTTTGAGCAGCACCAATTTTTGATTTGGAGATTATGCCTCTGCCTTGAGTTATTCCAACAATTAAAATAGCGATAATTACTATAACTATTGAAAGCTCAACTAAAGAGAAGGCAGAATGTTTTTTCATTTTGGTAAAATTTATTTACGTAATCTTTTAAAGCCAGATTCCAGATCTTCTTTCAAATCTTCAACATCTTCTAAACCAATATTAATGCGCAGACAGGTTTTGTTACTGTAACGCCATTTACTTGCAGTTCTAGCAGAGGTTGGATCAACTGGTAAAATTAAAGATTCATAACCGCCCCAAGAATAACCCATGCCAAAATAATGCAACTTATCAACCATTCTGGCGAGTGATTCGTTAGAATATTTACGATCTAAAGCAATAGTAAATAAGCCAGCAGCGCCAGTGAAATCGCGTTTCCATATTTTGTAACCTTCGTCAGTTTCCAAAGCGGGATAAAAAACTTTTTCAACTTCTGGTCTTTCTTCAAGCCATTTGGCAATTATTAGCGCTGATTTAAAACAATGATCCATCCTAATTTTAGAAGTGCGTAATCCACGTTGCACCATGTAAGAAGAAAACGGCGCTGCCGTGACTGCCATATAACGAAAGGCTTCATACATTATTCGAAAATGCTTTTCTTGCACGGTGATTGCACCCATCATAATGTCAGAATGACCATTTATATATTTGGTTAAAGCCGTAACCACAATATCGGCGCCATGTTCCAAAGGTTTGAAATAAATGCCGCTTGCCCAAGAATTATCAATGATTGTAATCACACCAAGTTTTTTAGCGATTTTGCAAATTGCTGCTACGTCCTGAACTTCGAAACTTATAGAGCCAGGACTTTCCATAAAAATTACTTTGGTATTTTTCTTGATGAGTTTTTTGATATCTTCACCAATCAATGGATTGTAATAAGTGGTTTCAATACCTAGTTTTTTTAAAAATTTATCAGCAAAACTGCGGGTTGGCGAATAAACATTATCAACCAAAAGCATGTGATCGCCTTGTTTTAAAAATGCGATCAAAGCAGTATTAATTGCCGCCGCGCCCGAAGAAGTAACAAAAGAATTGTAACCGCCATCAATTTCAGCAATAGCTTTTTCTAAAGTAAAATTAGTTTGCGTGCCGTAGCGACCATATTTTAATTCGTAAGGTTCAACCAGATCATTGTTGGAATAGCCGCGTTCAGCATAAAGCAAGTCTTTCAGCGTAGGAAAAACGATTGTGGAAGTTTGGTAAATTGGCGGATTCACCATCCAACCTTGTTCTTTAGGATTGCGTCCGGCGTGAATTATGCGCGTTGCTTCGTGAATTTTTTTTTCCATATTATTTAAGATGAAAGAAGTTGACCAAGGTTTTTTCCTGCTAAAATGTGAACATGAAAATGTGCTACAGTTTGATTGGCATCAAAACCAAGATTAGAAATTAAACGAAAGCCCGATTTATCAGCATTAACAAGTTTGGCAATTTCACCAATTTTTTTAAAAAAGTAAGAAATCTCATCAGAGCTAGCTCTAAAAATAAAATCATTATAGTTTATATATTCGCCTTTGGGAATAACTAAAATATGGATTGGCGCTGCTTTGCCAATATCGTTAAATGCCAAAACTTTTTCATCTTCATAAATTTTTTGGGCAGGAATTTCTCCGCGAATTATCTTAGCAAAAACGTTATTTTTATCGTAAGTCATCATTGAATTCATTTGCTTTTTTCAACGTCAGCAGCAACGCGAACTTTAATCATTTTATCAGGATCATAAACTTTACCATTTGCTCCGCTGCCTTTTTTTATTTGATCAACAAATTGCATTCCGGAAATTACTCGTCCCCAAACCGTATATTGATTATCTAGGAATCGAGAATCTTTAAGGACAATAAAAAATTGACTATTAGCACTGTTTGGATCAGCGGCGCGTGCCATTGAAACCGCGCCACGAATGTGAGGTTCGTCAGAAAATTCAGCTTTTAAATCGGGCAATTTACTGCCACCAGCGCCAGTCCCTGTAGGGTCGCCAGTTTGCGCCATAAATCCGTCAATTACGCGATGAAAAACAATACCATCGTAAAATTTTTGTCGTGCTAGAGTTTTAATTCTTTCAACATGTTTTGGTGCAACTTGCGGCAACATTTCAATTACAACGCGACCGTTTTTTAAATCGATGTAAAGTGTGTTTTCCAGATTATTTTTTGATTTTTTTTCTTGCGCGGCAGCAGAATTCATGTTTGAAAAAATTAAAGTTAGGCAAGCAATAAAGATTGCGATTTTTTTCATAAAGACACTGTCGCAAATCCTATCTTTTGCTGTAAATTTTGTTGTTGATTCATTTTTTCGCTGCTCATGGATGTCTATATCCACTCTAGTCGCGAAAAATGAATCGCCTAAAAATTTTTTGCAAAAGTGGATTTGCGACAGTGCCATAAATCAGGAATTTGTAAGTTTTGATAAATGTTGTGAGCTGCTTGTAAATAAGGTTTTATGAGTCAGAAAAATAATTTTGCAACAAAGTATTTTTAAAAAAGTTTTCAGAATAAATATCGAATAAATTTTTTGAGAGAAATTTTCTTGTATATTGTTAAGCTGGTTTATAAATTGCCGCCGCACTTTCTTAGAACCTGTTTAGAATCTTTTTTAACCTCATATCTTCGTCTTATTTTTGCTTATTTTTTAGTAAAATTACTCGAAATATATCCAGATATTACTCTTAATTTTACTAAAAAAGCGCTCAAAATATGTCAAAATCTGAAGTTAAAAAAGATTCTAAACAGGTTCTAAACAGTGTCGTAAGTCAAATTTTTCAGACCCTCAATTTTCAAACCCTCAAAATTAATTTTAACTATGTCAATTAACAAAGTGATTTTAGTTGGTAATGTTGGACAAGATCCAGAAATTCGTTCAACCCAAGATGGACGCGAGATTGCAAATTTCTCTTTAGCAACTTCAGAAAGTTGGAAAGACAAAAATAGTGGCGAAAGAAAAGAAAAAACTGAATGGCACCGCGTGGTAATTTTTTCTCCGGGTTTAGTTGGAATTGCCAAGAGCTATGTAAAAAAAGGTACAAAACTTTATATCGAAGGCTCGCTGCAAAGCCGCAAATGGACTGACAATAACGGTGTTGAAAAAACCACAACTGAAATTGTCTTACAAAATTATAATTCAGTTTTACAAATTTTAGATTCAAAAGATCGTGCTTCTTCTGGCGATTCTTATTCCGCCTCTTCTTCAGCAAAATCAAACCGCAATGACGTTATGGTTGAAGAAAGTGACGATGAAATACCTTTTTAATTTTTGGTTTAGTTTTTGATTCAAGCAAATAAGCATTAACTCTTCATGCCTACAGTTACAATCAATGGTAAAAATGTTTCAGCTCCTGAAGGAATTACTATTATTCAAGCCTGCGAAATTGCTGATGTTGAAATTCCGCGTTTTTGTTATCACGAAAGATTAGCAATTGCCGGAAATTGTCGCATGTGTTTGGTGGAAGTTGAAGGAATGCCGCCAAAACCAGTTGCATCTTGCGCCATGCCAATTGTTGATGGTATGAAAATTCATACTGATTCACCAATGGTTAAAAAAGCCCGCGAAGGTGTGATGGAATTTTTACTGGCTAATCATCCGCTTGATTGCCCAATTTGTGATCAAGGTGGCGAGTGCGATTTGCAAGATCAGGCTTTTCAATACGGCGCTGGTAAAAGCGCTTTTCATGAACATAAACGAGCAGTTAAAGATAAAGATTTTGGACCATTAGTTAAAACCCAAATGACGCGCTGTATTCATTGTACGCGCTGTGTGCGTTTTATTGAAGACGTGGCAGGAACTTGTGAAATCGGCGCTACCAGCCGCGGTGAATCTATGGAAATTACCACTTATCTTGAACAAAATTTAAAATCAGAATTATCGGGAAATGTCATCGATCTTTGTCCAGTTGGCGCTTTAACTTCCAAGCCTTACGCTTTTAAAGCCAGAAGTTGGGAATTGAAAAAAACCGAATCAATTGACGTTATGGACGCCTTGGGCTGTAATATTCGTATTGATTCACGCGGTTTAGAAGTTATGAGAATTTTACCGCGCTTGCACGAAGAAATTAACGAAGAATGGATTTCTGACAAAGCCCGTTTTTGTTATGATGGTTTGAAATATCAGCGTTTGGATAAATCTTACGTTAAAAAACATGGCAAACTAACTGCGGTTGAATTTGACGAAGCTTTAGAAGCAATTGCTCAAAAAATTAAAACCCTAAAAATTGAAAACTCAAGTGGCGATGAAATTGCCGCCTTTACTGGCGCGCTTTCTTCAGCGGAAGAAATTTTCGCTCTGAAAAATTTAGTTAACAAACTTGGTTCAAATAATATCGATTGTCGTTTAAATGGCGAAAAAATTAATTCGCAAAATCGTGCTGATTATCTTTTCAATAGCACAATTGCTGGCATTGATGAAGCTGACGCTTGTTTGTTGATTGGCGTTAATCCACGCAAAGATGCGCCAGTTCTAAACGCACGTCTTAGAAAAAGATTTTTAACTAAACAATTAAAAGTGGCTGCAGTTGCTTGTGAAGCTGATTTAACTTATAATTATGATAATCTTGGCGATGCAATTTCAGCGCTCCAAAACATTTTGGATGGTGAAGCTAAAATTTGCAGCATTTTACAAAATGCCCAAAAACCAATGTTGATTTTAGGTTCTGATTTATTGACCCGAAATGATGGCGCTTTAATTTTGCAATATGCCAAAAAAATTGCCGAAAAATTTGGTCTAATCAAAGAAAATTGGAATGGCTTTAATTTTCTTGCCAAGTCATCTGGTTTTATAAATGGTCTGGAAGTTGGTTTTACGCCAAATCAAGCTGATATTGATGTTCACACAATTTTACAAAAAATTGAAAAAACTGAAATCAAATTAATTTTCTTGCATGGTGTTGATGATGACATTGATTTTTTGAAATTGGAGAATTGTTTTGTAATTTATATTGGTTCGCACGGAGATAAAGGCGCCAATATTGCTGATGTCATTTTGCCAGCTGCCGCTTATAGCGAAAAAGAAGCGCTTTTTGTGAATATTGAAGGTCGTGTTCAAAGCACCAAGCGCGCGGTTTTTGCTCCAAATAATGTTTTGGATGATTGGCAAGTTATTTTAAAATTAGCTGAAAAATTGAATCTTGATTTAGGTTTTAAAAACCTTGCCCAACTCAGACAAGCATTGATTGTCAATTATCCAATTTTTGCTAATCTCGATAAAATTTCTCAAGCTAATTGGATTAATTGCGGCGCCATTACTGGCGAATTAAATCCGGAAAAATTATTGATCAAAGATTATAATTTCTATTTAACCAATCCAATTGCGCGCGCTTCCAGAACTCTTAATAAATGCGCAGTCAGTTAAAAAATGGCGATTATCCCAAGAAGCACAACCAGACCCCGTCATGAAGACGGGGTGACAAGTTAGGATAGTTTTGTGATCTTTCGCAATTATCACCCCGTCTTCATGACGGGGTTTTGAAAAAATTGTGAGTCAAGGGATAATCACCTAAAAAACAGTTTAATAAAACTTGCAAAAAAATTTGGCGTTATTAATTTGCGCGCTCCTCAAAAATCCGTCGCGTTGAAGTTTTCCTAAATATTTCGGTTTTTCAAATTATCTTAATGATAAACTCTTTTGGGCAAACTTTTTAAAAACTTTTGATTAAATCTATGTTGAAAATTCGTCTTTCACGTGGTGGAAGAAAAAACTTACCATTTTATCGCATTCTTGTCACTAACAGCGCTTCGCCGCGTGATTCTAAGTTTTTAGAAAAAATTGGCACTTATAATCCTTTACTTGCTGATGATAAAGAAAATCGCATCACTCTTGATAAAGCTCGCGCCGAATATTGGCTTGGTCTTGGTGCGCAACCATCAGAGCGTGTTGCTGGTTTTTTGATTGCACTTGGCGTCAAAGGTGCACAAAAATACAAACCAAATTTTAAAACTAAGAAAAAGGGTGATAATTTGAAGAAAAAAGCTTTAGAAAAATTAGCTAAAGAAAAAGAAGCGCAAGCTGCCGCAGCAGCAGAAACAAATGTTGAGACAAAAACCGAAGAAGCGGCTGCTTAAAATTTTTAAAGAATAAATTAAAGGGCAAATTTTGCCCTTTTTTATTTTTAAAATTTTTTCCAATGAACTTTATGATTGTCAATAAAATTTCTAATGAATTTCCTAAAGAAATTTTAATTGCCACCAACAATGAAGGAAAATTTGTTGAGATTGAAGCGCTACTAAAATCAATAAATATAAAAGCTGTTCCAGCCTTTAAATTCAATATTTCAGAACCAGAAGAAACTGGTTTAACTTTTCAAGAAAACTCTTTGTTAAAAGCAAAATATTATGCTAAAGCAACCAATCTTTTAGCGTTGGCTGACGATTCAGGTTTGTGTGTTGAAGCTCTTAATAATCAACCCGGAATTTATTCAGCAAGATGGGCACTAAACCAAAATGGTGCGCGCGATTTTGATTTTGCTTTTACAAAAATTTATCAAGAGTTACAAAAAAAAGCGGTTGATTTCTCGCAAGATTTGCGGGCGCATTTTATTTGCAATCTGACAATCTTTGATCCCAAAAGCGCATTTAATATTTCTTTTGAAGGCAGAATTGACGGGAAGTTAAAGTTTCCTGCCGTTGGAAATAAAGGCTTTGGCTATGATCCAATTTTTATAAAAGATGGAATGAATAAAACTTTTGGTGAAATTGCCGCTGATGAAAAAGATAAGATTTCACATCGCGGCGTTGCTTTTGCTAAGTTTTTAGATTGGCTGAAGAATTAGCTAACAGTATCTAGTTAGTTATTGTAATTCCCCATTTTTTCCCCAAATAGTTTTCAACAGCTTTTCTTTCTTCGTCTTTAAGAGAGCGATCAAAAATTATAATTTCGCCAATATTACCAAACATCCAATCCCCGACAACTCCACCGTCGGTGTTTTTTCTGACGCCAATAGTGTTATTTACGGTGGAAACCGTTAAAATATGAGTTAAAGTTGCGCTGTTTCCAGCAACACCATTGCGATGGCTTTTTAGGATGCTGGTTGAATTATCGTAAGATGAAACTTCAAGAAAAACTTTATTGACAACTGGAGTTCCTCCGTGATCAAAATCTTCATTTCCTTCAGTTGCTGAAAATATTACATCATTAAAGCTGTTATTAGATCTGTAGCGAACAATGTGATTGTTCTGATTTTCAACTTCCTCAGTTGATATAAATGTTTTGTCAAAAGAGTCGTTAGAAGTTGGATAAGAAACAATGAAAATAGTAAAACTGCTATTGCCGTAAGGAATTGTTGCGTCAGGCAAATCAAAATAGCTGCTGTTGCCATTAAAATAAACCATCGGAAGTCCGCTGGTTTTATCCAAAACATATGTTGGCTGATTATTTGTTGTAGCTTGAGTTGCGTTACTTTTGTTAGTTGATTGAGGATTAATATCATACCAAGCGCTTAGACCGGAGTTAACGTTGGTTTCGCTATCTTTAAAGCTGCTTTCAGAAGTTGTTTCGTACCAAGCAACCAGATTTTTTATTGAATTGACAGGAGAGCTTTCGGTCAGAGTTCTGGCGGTAGTTAGTTTAAATTTGTTAACAAGTCTATTGGCTTGGGTAACGCCGGCAATTAAAATTCCGATGATTAAAATTACAATTGATAATTCAATCAAAGAGAAGGCTTTATGTTTTTTCATTTATTCTTTTGATTAAATTTTTTTAAGGAAGTTGCAAAAGAAGATTGATCTAAAATTAATTTTTTAATTTTATAAAAAGCTTTTTTATAAATTAAAACCAGTTTCGGTGATTATCCCTTTATTCACAATTTTTTCAAAACCCCGTCATGAAGACTAAGTTGACAATCTTGGTTAAGATCTAGCCACACTGTCACCTTAGTCTTCATGACGTTGTCACCCCGTCTTCATGACGGGGCTGGTTGTACTTCTTGGGATAATAGCCCCAGTTTCTCATAATTTTAAACTTGTAAAAGTTTAGTCTAACAACTATTTATTTATCAATAACAAAACATAAATCTGTTGACTCAAGTAACCAAATAATTTTTAGCCATTAAAAACCAGATCAAGAGATTTATGATTTGGTATAGTTCAAGTTCTTTAAAATTCCTTTCTAAAAAATGAGTAAAAGAGATTACTACGAAATTCTTGGTGTTTCCAAAAATGCTTCGGCTGATGAAATTAAAAAATCTTATCGCAAATTGGCGATGCAATATCATCCTGATCGTAATCCAGGCAATAAGGAAGCTGAAACCAAGTTTAAAGAAGCCACTGAAGCTTATGAAGTTTTAAAAGATGAGCAAAAAAAAGCAGCTTATGATCAATATGGTCATGATGCTTTTGCTCACGGCTCTGGTGGAAGAAATTCTCAAGGACAAGGTTTTGAAGGCTTTGATTTTAATGATATCTTCAGTAATTTTTCTGATATTTTTGGCGATCTTGGCGGTCGTCAACAAGGACGCAAAAAAAGCGCAGCACAAAGTGGATCTGACATTCGCTATAATTTAGAAATTAGTTTGGAAGATGCGTTTCGTGGTGTAACTAAAAATATTTCATTAACCATCGCAGCAGTTTGTAATAGCTGCAAAGGAAGCGGCGCCCAGAATAATGAAAAGCCAATAGAATGTTCAAGTTGTCGCGGTTCCGGAAAAGTAAGAATGCAGCAAGGCTTTTTTATCGTTGAGCGCACATGCGGATCATGCTCTGGAGTTGGACAAATTATAAAAAATCCTTGTAAAACTTGTCGTGGTGAAGGACGCGTTAACAAAGAAAAAACTTTGGCGGTGAAAATTCCAGCCGGTGTTGAAGAAGGCAGCAGAATCAGACTTTCTGGCGAAGGTGAAGCTGGAATGCGTGGTGGTGAAGCCGGAGATTTATATGTTTTTATGGCCATCAAAAAACATCAATTTTTTACACGCAAAAATAACGATATTCATTTTGAAGTTCCAATAAAATTTACCACTGCTGCACTTGGTGGAAACATTGATATTCCAACGATTGATGGTGAAAAGGCGCTTTTGAAAATTCCTGAAGCAACGCAAAATGGTGATCAGTTTCGTTTAAAATCAAAAGGTATGAGCGTTTTAAATTCTGGCGGCAGAAGAGGTGATATGTATGTGAAAGTTGCGATTGAAACTCCGGTTAAACTTTCAAGCGAAGAGCGTGATTTACTACAAAAACTTGATCACCTGATGCAAAATAAAGCCAGCAATCCCAAGTCAGAAAGTTTTTTTAAGAAAGTAAAAGATATTTTTTAACTCTTTTTAGCTGTTAAAATTGTTTAGCTTGGCAAGAATTAATTAGTTACTGCGATTCCCCATTTTTTCCCTAAATAGCTTTCAATAGCTTTTCTTTCATCTGCTTTAAGTGCGCGCGTGAAAACTATGACTTCGGCAATGTGACCTCTGTAATAAAGGCCTCGATCTACTCCATCAGAAACGTCTCCAATTGCCAAGGTGGCGGTAATTGAGGTTGTTGATCCTGTGCTTGTTATTCCGTTTGTTTCAGTAGATACGCCATTGCTGTAGATATATGCCAAAATACCACTATCAACAAGAGAAATAACATAAGAAGTGTCAGGATTAAGTGTGCCACCATCATAGTTAGTTCCTCCAGCCACTTGATAAGCGTAACCATTGGCAAATCTTTTTAGACGAAAATTTCCAGCATCATTAGCACAAATCAAACAAGAGTCATTAGCACCAACTGCGGTCGGTTTTGCTACTACAAAGACGCTAACTCCAGCTGTAGAATTAAAAATATTAGAAAGAGTGTCAATATATGTTGCTGTTCCATCAAAAGTTAAGCATGGTAGACCGTTTATGCAATTAGCTTTGTAGATTGGACGCGAGGCAGAAGTATTTTGTTGAGCATTTTTTTTGCTAGTGCTTTGTGGATTTATATCATACCAATTTGTAATACCAACACCTTCTGAAGAGTCAGCATCATCAAAGCTTTTTTCAGAAGTAGTTTCAAGCCAAAGAGCAAGATCTTTAGTGCCTGCAACTGGCGAGCTTTCGGTCAGAGTTCTTGCCGTTGTAAGTCTGAAATTGCTAACTAGTCTGGTTGCTTGAGTAACGCCGGCGATCAAAATTCCGATAATCAAAATTACAATTGATAATTCGATCAATGAGAAAGCTTTGTTTTTTAAAATTTGATTCATGTCGAAATGTAAAAATTAATTATGACGAATATGCAAAAGTTTAACCCACATCTTACTTGTAATTCTTAAAAGAATTTTCCACCTAAATAAATATTTAATCAATTTTTATTTGGTTTAAACGGCTTTTTTCTCTTTGCGAACTAGATTTTAATTGTCCGCAAGCCGCCATTACATCATCGCCGCGGGTTTTACGAATTGGTGCAACTAAATTAGCGTCTTTCAAAATTTTTTGAAATTGTAAAATTTTTTGCTGTTTAGAATTTTTATAATCGCAGCCATCCCAGGCGTTAAAAGGGATTAAATTTATTTTGGCGTTGAGATTAAATTTTTTAATTAAGGCTACTAATTCTCGTGCTTGATCTTCGTTGTCATTTATATTTTCCAGCATCACATATTCAAAAGTGATTTTCTGATTCGGATTTAATTTGTTATAAATTTGGCAAGCGCTAAGCAAATCTTTGAGCGGATATTTTTTATTGATTGCCATAATCTCGGTTCGAAGTTTGTCATTGGTGGCGTGAAGCGAGATTGCCAAATTAGTTTTTAATTCAGCGCCAGCTTGTAAAATTTCAGGAACTAAACCCGAAGTTGAAATAGTAATTTTGCGCGCCGAAATATTTAAGCCGTCAATATCGTTTAAAATTTTAACTGCTTTAGCTACATTTTCATAATTGAAAAAAGGTTCGCCCATCCCCATAAATACAATGTTGGTGAGTTGATGATTATTTTTATTCCAATCTTCAATTAAGTTTTTGGCGATTAAAACTTGTGCAATAATTTCATGAAATTCTAGATTTCTAACCCAAGTTTGCGTACCAGTGTGACAGAATTTACAAGCTAAAGTGCAGCCGACTTGTGATGAAATACAAAGCGTGCCACGCCAACGGGAAGTAGTTTCTTCGGGAATAAAAACTGTTTCAACTTCACGATTATCAGAAAATTTAACCAGAAATTTTCGTGTGCCATCAAAAGCAATCAAATCTTTGCTAACTTTTGGTAATTCAATGATGAAATTTTTTTCTAAAGCTTCGCGAGTAACTTTGGAAATATTGGTCATTTCGCTAAAAGATTTAGCACCGCGTACATAAAGCCAATTCCAGATTTGTTTGGCACGAAATGGCTTTTCATCAAGTTCAATTATCTTTTTTTCCAGTTCAATTTTACTAAAATGGAAAAGATTTTTTTGTGTCATTCTAAAATTGTTTTCCCGTGCTTTTGACCAGAGTTTTTGATCTGTGTTTTTGATTCTTCAACAAGATTTTTAAATTCGAAATCAGCTATTTCATAACCGCAACTGCCAAGATTTCTTTCTTTTTTAAGGTCTTGCTCCAAAACTCCTTCTTGATCGCGACCATGAAGCGCTGGTCCATTTTTGATAAAAAGAATATCATTACTTCCAACATAAAAACTTTCTAAATTACCTTTTTCATAAATTGACATAATTACCGTTTTAATTTTTGCCAAAGCTTCTTTAACATCGTCGTTGGTGATAATTTTATTTTTTGCTTTTGATAAGTTCCAAAGACAAATAGATTCTGCATCTTCTGCTCTATAGTTACTATCAAATCTTATTCGAAATAAATTTTGATTTTGGCTTAAAACCGACCAAAAAATATCTTTTTCTTCAGGGATAAAAAAAATTTTTTCTTGTAAAATCATTTTTGTTTTTTCATCAAGAGCCGCCACAACATCTTGAGCTTCAATAATATAAGTTCGATAGTTTTTATAAGGCGCGTCCAAACCTATTAAAGTCAACATATCAAGATTATTCGAATAATCATCAATATGAGGATATAAAATTTGCGGTAATCTTTGATCTTCATTTCTGATTGGATCTAAAATATCAACGTAGTTTCTAAATTTATAGCCGGCAAAAGCTGCAATTAAATTGCTTAAAGTTATCAGCGAATGTTTTTTATTATCTTCCAAATCAAAGTCTTTTAAGCCTTCAAAAAAAATGGCTGAAATATTAGCTTCGTAGCGAAATGCGGTTGCGCTTGAAATAAATTTTTTTGACTCGGAATCTTTTTTTGAAGCTAAATCAGAAAATAAAAGTTGAGATAAATTTTCAATTTCAGTTTTTGTAAAAGTTCTTTCAACTAAACTTTTATTTTGTCTGAAAAAATCCGAAGCTGATTCTGGAATTTTTGTTTTGATTGTTGAAAAGCATCTAAAAGAAAAAGGTCTAACTAATTTCATTAATCGCTAATTGTTGAATCTGAAAAATTTCCGTGGCGGCTTTTTTAGCCAATTCATACATTTGCAAAACTTGTTCAAACTTCATTGAGCCAACTTCTGCAGTGCCTTGAATTTCAATAAGTTCAAAGTTTCTATTTAAAACAAAATTACTGTCAACTTCGCATTTACTATCTTCAAGATAATCTAAATCTGCCACAACTTCGCCGTTGAAAATTCCGCAAGAAACCGCGCAAATTGTGCTAATTAAAGGATTTTCGCGCAAAATTCTTTGATTGACTAATTTATTTATTGCCAAAGCCAAAGCGACATAACCGCCAGTAATTGCAGCGCAACGCGTTCCACCGTCAGCCTGAATAACATCGCAATCAATTATGATTTGGCGTTCGCCTAAAATTCTGGTATCGATAGCGCAGCGCAAAGCGCGACCAATTAAGCGTTTGATTTCAATGGCGCGACCATTTGGTTTCATTGGGTCGCTGTTCATTCTGCTGTGAGTTGAGCGCGCTAACATATTATATTCAGCAGTGACCCAGCCCAATCCTTTATTTCTTAAAAATGGCGGAACTTTTTCTTCCACGCTTGCGGTGCAAATAACGTGAGTATCGCCAAACTTTATCAAGCACGATCCTTCGGCGTGTTTATTGACATTGGGAGTGATTATAACTTGACGGATTTGATCAAATTTTCTTTTCGAAGGACGCATAATTATCTAGTTGTTATTATGCTCTAAGCAGTTTGAGGTGATTGGTAGGCACGCGAAGCACGAAAAGCGAAATGTATTTTGACATACATTGAGGCTTTGAGTGACTGAAGCGTAACGCCGCAATCGCCCAAAATGCGACGAGCTATTCTTCTTGGACGAAATCAAATCTAGCTTCTTTGCTGCGACCAATTCTTTTGCGATCGTTGGAATCAAGAATTTTTTTACGCAAGCGCAGTGATTTTGGTGTAACTTCCACCAACTCATCATCGCCAACATAAGTAATCATATCTTCCAAAGTTAATTCGCGTGGCGGAATTAAACGAATTGCTTCGTCAGATCCAGAAGCGCGAACGTTGGAAAGTTGTTTGCCTTTTAAAACGTTGATTTCCAAATCGCCTTGTTTGGAATTTTCGCCAACCACCATGCCAGCATAAACTTTTTGTTGCGGCTTGATAAACATGGTGCCGCGATCTTGCAAATTCCAGATCGCGTAGGCAACAGCTTCGCCAGCGTCGGTTGAAATTAAAGCGCCATTTTTCTTGGTAACCATTTCACCTTTATAGGCAACATAAGCGTGGAAGATGCGGTTTAAAACGCCCGAGCCTTTGGTGTCAGTTAAAAATTCACTTTGATAACCAATTAATCCACGTGACGGCACATAAAAAACGATGCGCGTTTTGCCACCTGACGAAGGGCGCATCTCAATCATTTCGCCTTTGCGCGAAGAGAGTTTTTCAACCACCACGCCACTAAATGCGTCATCAACATCAATAACAACTTCTTCAGTTGGTTCTAAAATATTGCCGTCAGCATCTTTTTTGAAAAGGACGCGCGGTCTTGAAACTGAAAGTTCAAAGCCTTCGCGACGCATATTTTCAATCAACACGCCAAGTTGTAATTCGCCACGACCACCAACTTCAAAAGCATCTTTTGATTCTGATTCTTTAACTTTAATTGCTACGTTAGTTTCGGCTTCAGCAAATAGACGATCGCGAATAACGCGTGAAGTAACTTTGCTACCTTCCAAACCTGCCAAAGGCGAATCATTAACGCCAATGGTAATTGCCATAGTTGGCGGATCGATTGGTGTTGATTTGATTGGAGTTGTAATTTGTGGATCGCAAAGCGTATCAGAAACCGAAGCTTTTTCTAAGCCCGCGATAATTACGATGTCGCCAGCTTGCGCTTCTTCTACCGGTAGTTTTTCAACGCCACGAAAGACGTGAAGTTTAGTCAAGCGACCAGTTTCCACAACTTCGCCTTTTAAATTTAAGGCTTTTAAATTCATCAGACCTTTGGCTTTGCCGCTGTATATTCTGCCAGTTAACATGCGACCAAAATACGGGCTGTGACTTAAAAGTGTGGCAAGCATTGAAAATGGTGCGTTTAAATCAAATTTTGGCGGCTCAACATGTTTTAAAATTAAATTAAAAAGTGGCGATAAATCTTTTCTTTCATCTTTTTCTATATCGGTAACGCACCAACCATCGCGACCCACAGCATATAAAACTGGAAAATCGAGCTGCTGTTCATTGGCATTTAGCGACACAAAAAGATCAAAAATTTCGTTTAAAACTTCATCAGGTCGTGCGTCACCGCGATCAATTTTATTAATAATGACAATTGGCTTTAAGCCCAAAGCCAAAGCTTTGGAAAGCACGAATTTAGTTTGTGGCATGACGCCTTCAGCGGAATCAACCAGAAGCAAAGCTGAATCAGCCATTGATAAAACGCGTTCAACTTCGCCACCAAAATCAGCGTGTCCGGGAGTATCAATAACGTTGATTTTATGATCCTGCCAAACAATCGAAGTACATTTTGCAAGAATTGTAATTCCGCGTTCTTTTTCTAAATCGTTGGAATCCATCACGCGATTTTCAACTTGCTGATTAGCACGAAAAGTGCCGCTTTGATGCAACATGGCATCGATTAATGTAGTTTTGCCATGGTCAACGTGAGCAATGATGGCAACGTTTCGAAAGTCTGTCATTTTAATTACGAGTGTTAAAGATCCCGTTCAACATTCCTAACTGCGATTGGCGCTTAAGCACAGCTTTTTGCGCTTCGATTTGCGCACGTATGTTTGAATACGCTTACGCATCAAAGCTTAAAAGAACTGTGCTAATCACCTAATCGCAGCGAAATGATGAACGGGGTCGGCAAAGATTTTTGGAAGGTACTTTTCTAAATCGAGCCGCGCAAAATAGCCGCCGATTAATAACTGTCAATTGAGTAAATTTTCCCAAGAGAAAATTTAGGGGAGTTTGTTTATAGTCTCAATTTTATGGTTTGTCATAAAACTGCCCTTTCTTAAAATAAACCTCACCACCCATCTCCTTAAATTTTTCACTCATTTCTTCCATACCTTTTTCGGCTTCTTTTTGCTTGGCGGCGTAGTCGCGAACATCTTGGGTGATTTTCATTGAGCAGAATTTTGGGCCGCACATTGAGCAAAAATGTGCAACCTTGGCGCCGTCTGCGGGCAAGGTTTCGTCGTGGTAAGATTTGGCGGTTTCGGGATCGAGAGATAAATTAAATTGATCTTCCCATCTAAATTCAAAACGTGCTTTCGAAAGTTCGTCATCATGCGCCCGAGCTGCGGCGTTACCTTTGGCAAGGTCGGCGGCGTGAGCAGCGATTTTGTAGGTGATAACGCCAGTTCGCACATCTTCTTTATTGGGCAAACCTAAATGTTCTTTTGGCGTTACGTAGCAAAGCATCGCGGTTCCAAACCAGCCAATCATGGCAGCGCCAATTGCGGAAGTAATGTGATCGTATCCGGGCGCAATGTCGGTGGTTAAAGGCCCTAAAGTATAGAACGGCGCCTCATGACACCACTCAAGTTGCTTGTCCATATTTTCTTTAATCAAATGCATTGGCACGTGTCCGGGGCCTTCAATCATCACTTGGCAATCATGCGCCCAAGCAATCTGGGTTAATTCGCCTAAAGTTTTTAATTCGCCTAATTGCGCTTCGTCATTGGCATCTGCAATTGAGCCGGGACGCAGGCCATCGCCTAAAGAAAAGGCGACGTCATATTTATTCATAATTTCACAAATCTCGGCAAAATTGGTGTAGAGGAAATTTTCTTTGTGATGCGACAAGCACCATTTGGCCATAATTGAACCGCCGCGCGAGACAATTCCGGTTACGCGATTAGCGGTTAGCGGCACATATTGCAAACGCACGCCAGCGTGAATTGTGAAATAATCAACACCTTGCTCGGCCTGTTCAATCAAAGTGTCGCGGAAAATTTCCCAAGTTAAGTCTTCAGCTACACCAGCGACTTTTTCGAGCGCCTGATAAATTGGCACCGTGCCAACCGGCACCGGACAATTGCGGATAATCCATTCGCGAATATTGTGAATATTTTTGCCAGTCGATAAATCCATCAAAGTGTCAGCGCCAAAACGCGTCGCCCAAATCATTTTTTCGACTTCATCTTCCACTCCGGAAAAAATTGCTGAATTGCCAATATTGGCGTTGATTTTAACTAGAAAATTGCGCCCGATAATCATCGGTTCAGATTCGGGGTGATTGATGTTATTAGGAATTATGGCGCGACCACAGGCAATTTCAGAGCGCACAAATTCTGGCGTGATAAATTTAGGAATTTTAGCGCCAAAAGTTTCGCCAGAAATTTTAGCATCAGCGGCCATTTTTTCGCGCGTCATATTTTCGCGAATTGCCACATATTCCATTTCTTTGGTGATGATTCCGGCGCGCGCATAAGCCATTTGCGTTGGCTTTTTGCCAGATTTGGCGCGCAGTGGTTTAAATTCTGATAAATCAAATTCGGGCGCTGAAGGCTTGGCGCCTGCAATTAAAATGCCGTTATCTTGAGGTTTAACATCGCGGCCTTGGTAAAATTCAACATCGTCACGCTCTAAAATCCATTGTTG
>JANRKR010000098.1:0-5236 GCA_033763375.1 Rickettsiales bacterium | reverse complement strand
TCGCCAAAAGCCGAATTTACGCCAAAAACAGTTGAAACCACCAGCCTTAGAACCGAGCTAGTTTATCGCTTACGCATTTCCATAAAATCGCCTGATCAAAAATTAAAACAAGGAATGCCGGTAACAGCAATAATTAAATTATGAACAAAAATTTAATTAAGGTTTCGAATTTAAGTAAATCTTTCAAAGGCTCTAAAAACAAAGCTTTGGAACAAATTAATTTTTCGGTTGATGTTGGTGAATTTTTTTGTTTATGCGGACCTGACGCCGCAGGAAAAACAACTCTTTTAAGAATTTTAGCATCAATTTTATCTTTTAATGAAGGCGAAATAAAAATTTTAAATAAAAAAATTCCGCAAGAAATTGACCAAGTTCAACATGAAATTGGTTACATGCCGCAAAAATTTGGGCTTTATGAAGATTTAAGCGTTATTGAAAATCTTAATTTAAATGCCGATTTACGCGGAATTCACGGTATTGAAAAAAATCAGCAAATTGATCTTCTTTTAGAAAAAACTAATTTAAAAAATTTTACCAAACGTTTTGCCAGCAATCTTTCTGGCGGAATGAAACAAAAACTAGCTTTGGCTTGCACTTTAATTTCTAAACCAAAAATTTTATTACTTGATGAAGTTAGTGTTGGCGTTGATCCAATTTCGCGCCAAGAATTAATCGCAATTGTCAAAGATTTAAGTGCGCATGGAACTAGCGTCATTTGGTCTACAACTTATCTTGATGAAGCGCAAAATGCTGATAAAATGTTATTAATAAATGAAGGCAGGCAAGTTTTTTTTGGTCAACCGCAAAGCTTCGTTGCGCGCACTCAAAATCGCACTTTTTTACTTGATGCTTTGGATAAAAAATCCAATCGCCGCCACAATTTAAATGAAATTTTGCAACATCAAGATGTAATTGATGCAGTTCTTCAAGGCAATAAAATTAGGGTTTTACAAAGCGATAATGATCAAAAAAAATTCTCGCAAAAATATGATGTTATAAAAGTTGAATCAAATATCGAAGATTCTTTTTTAGAAGTTTTAGATGCCAAATTACCACAATTTTCAAAGCTTGCCGCCAGTTACGATCAACATAAAAAAACTGATAAAATTGTTATTGAAGCAAAAAATTTAACCAAAAAATTTGGTGATTTTACCGCCACAAATAATGTCAGTTTTCAAATTAAAGCTGGCACAATTTTTGGTTTTTTAGGACCAAATGGTGCTGGCAAATCCACCACTTTTAAAATGCTTTGCGGTCTTTTAAAACCTACATCGGGAATTGCAAATGTATCGGGAATAAGTCTACTTTCTTCCGCCAATGAAGCGCGCCAAAAAGTTGGTTATATGGCACAAAAATTTTCACTTTATGGCGAATTAAATGTTTTACAAAATCTTAATTTTTTTTGCGGCGTTTACGGACTTAACAAAACACAAGCTCAAAAAGCAATTGACGAAATTATCAATAGTTTGGATTTAAAAAATTATAGTAAAATTACCGCAACACAATTACCGCTTGGAATCAAGCAACGCTTGGCTTTGGGTTGTACACTTTTACATAAACCAGAAGTTTTATTTTTAGATGAACCAACCAGCGGCGTTGATCCAGCAACGCGACGCGAATTTTGGTTTCACATCAATGCTTTGGCGCAAAAAGGCGTAACAATTATTGTCACCACTCATTTTATGGATGAAGCCGAATATTGTGATATTGTGGCAATTATTTATAAGGGTTTAAAAATTGCCGAAGATGATCCACAAAAATTAAAAGATAAAATAACCAGCGCTAATCTTCCAAATCCAAGCTTTCAGGATGTTTTTATTGAACTGATTAAACAACATGATTTGGAAGAAAGATTATGAAAATAAAAATTTCTAAAATTCGCCTGCGCGCTTTAATCATCAAAGAAATTTTACAAATTAAGCGCGATAAAAGTGCCTTATTAATCGCCTTTTTTTTACCAGTTTTTTTGACTTTTGTTTTTGGTTACGCCATTTCAATTGATACCAATAAAGTAAGAATTGCGATTGTAGATAATTCTTCGCCAAGCCAAGAAAAAACTGAGTTAATCAACTTTTTAAGCGCTTCAAAATTTATTGATTTAAAATTAATAACTAGATCAAAAGCTGATGCCGAAAATAAAATCTTAACCCAAAAAGTTGCGGCAATTTTAACTATTCCAATCGAGTTTAATAAAAAATTAACTAAAGAAAAAATTGCCGAAATTTTTTTAGCAACCGATGGTTCTGATCCAAATACTGCCAGCTTTTGTGGCATTTATATTGAACAAATCATGAATCTTTATGCCAATTATTTGAATAATAAAAATGGTTTGAAAGTTGCGCCGCTAATAAATTTTGAAGCTCGATTTTGGTATAATGAAGCGCTGAAAGCCGATCATCTTTTAAACATTGGCTCAATTGGATTTGTCTTATCAATTGCCGGAACGCTTCTTACTGCGCTTGTAGTTGCGCGTGATTGGGAGCGCGGTTCAATGGAATATATTATCGCCGCGCCAGTTACAACTTACGAAATTATTTTAGGAAAAATTTTGCCTTATTTGTTTTTAGGTTTGGGCTCATTTTTTATTAGTTTTTTTTGTGTGCTGATTTTTTTTGGCGTGCCTTTCAAAGGTTCAATTTTAATTTTTGCCATTATCGGCTTACTTTATTTAATTTTAACAACTGGCTTGGGGCTTTTAATTTCAACGGCTTCCAAAAGTCAATTTGTAGCATCACAAGGCGCAATTTTAGTTTCAATGGTGCCAACAATTATGCTTTCTGGTTTAGTTTACGACATTGAAACCATGCCAAAAATTATGCAATTTGTTACTAATATTGTTCCGGCAAAATATTTGATCAGCGCCATGAAAACACTGTTTTTAATGGGCAATGAATGGAGTATTTTAATTCCTAATATTTGCGGAATTTTAGCAATTATCAGCGCCATTTATTTTGGCGTTTGGCGTAAAACTAAAAAAACCATCGATTGATGAAACTTCTAAATTTTTCTAAAATTAAAGCGCTGATTATCAAAGAATTAATCGTGTTGTTGCAAGATCCGAAGTCGCGCTTTTCCTTGATAATGCCGCCTCTAATTCAGCTTTTGCTTTTTTCATCAGTTGCAACTTTGGATGTTTTTAACATTAAATTAGCAGTTTTAAATTATGATAATGGCAATTATAGCACAGAAATTGTTCGCGATATTGTTGCCTCTAAATCATATTTTACCAATATCAAAACTGTAAAAAATTATTCGCAAATTGAAGAGCTGATTGACAAGCAAAAAGTTATTGGCGCCATAATTTTCTCGAACGACTTTTCAAAAAAAATTATCAGCGGCAAAACAGCTTCAGTACAAATTTTGTTTGATGGACGCCGACTAAACTCCGCCAGCATTGTTTTTGGCTATTTGCAAAAAATTATTAATAATTCTGTTGTTAAAAAAACTGCCAGAAAAACAGAATCTGAAATCACGCCAATAAGCTTCAATCCAATTCAATCGCAAGTTGTAAATCGTAATTGGTTTAACTCCAATTTAAATTATAAATGGTTCATAATTCCATCTTTGATGGGCTTGATTTTATCAACTTCAATTTTAAGCGTCTCAGCGCTTTCAATTGCCAGAGAACGAGAGCTTGGAACTTTTGATCAACTAATTGTTTCGCCGCTAAGTCCATTTGAAATTATTCTGGGCAAAATTGGCGCTAATATGCTAATTGGAATGGTTCAAGGTTTAATAATTTTTTCAATCATCAGTTTTTTTATCCCTTTTCAGGGCAATTTAATCTTTATGTTTTTGGGAATTTTTATTTATCTGATTTCTATGGTTAGCATTGGGCTTTTCATTTCTTCAATGTCGGATAACCAACAACAGGCAACTTTGGGATCGTTCTTTTTTTTAATTCCGATAATTTTAACTTCCGGCTTTTCATCGCCTTTTTTTAATATGCCAAAATGGCTGCAAACAATTTCTGATTGCATTAATCCAATTCATCATTTTGTAACTATAACCCAAATGGTTTTTAACAAAGGATTAACTTTCGATTTGCTGAAATATAATTTTTCGATGTTGCTTCTGATGTCAATTGTGACGCTGTTTTTAGCGAATTGGTTTTTTAAAAGAAGGGTTTTGTAAAATTATTTTAAAATTATCAAATCAGGACGATTTTTTTTAGTAATTGCAATTGCTTGCTCTTTGCGCCACTCGTTAATTTTTTGATGATGACCAGAAAGCAAAACTGGCGGAACTTCCCTGCCCCGCCAAACCGCTGGTCTGGTGAAGTGCGGATATTCTAACAAATTTTCAAATTCAGAGTTTTGACCTAAGCCAAAAGATTCTTCAGCCAAAGATTCTTCAGCACCAAGAACGCCCGCGACATTGCGCAAAACCGCGTCAATTAAAACAAAAGCGGCAATTTCGCCACCACTTAGAACATAATCGCCAATCGAAATTTCTTCGATATTAAATTCATCTAAAACGCGTTGATCAACACCTTCGTAGCGTCCGCACAAAAGCGTGATTTCATTTTCTTTTGCTAATTCACGAGCTTTTTTTTGAGTTAAAGTTTTGCCGCGCGGCGATAAATAAATTACTTTCTTACTCAAATTATTTTCAATCGCATCAGCAATCACGTCAGCTTTTAAAAGCATTCCAGCGCCGCCACCGTAAGGCGTATCATCAACAGTTTTTCTCTCATCTTTGGCAAAATCACGAATATTAATTGCGGTTAGCGACCATATTTTTTTCTCTAACGCCGCACCAGTAATTGAAGCAGCCAGGGCGCCTGGAAATAATTCGGGAAATAAGGTAAGAATTTTGAAATTAATCATCAAAAATAAAATAAATTGCCAAGCCAGACCCCGTCCTAAAGACGGGGTGACAATTAGTGTTAATCACATTCTATCAAATTAACTTTCTTTTGTCATTAGTTCAACTTGTCAACCCTCTATAAAGACGGGGTAACAAAGAGTATTAATCACATTCTATCAAATTAACTTGTCTTTTATCATTAGTTCAACTTGTCAACCCGTTATAAAGACGGGGTGACAAACTAGAATAGTTTTGAGATTTTTCTCACAATTGTCACCCGTCTTTATGACGGGGTCTGGAATTGTCACCCCGTCGTATGACGGGGTCTGGAAAAGAATTTTATTAAAACGCATTTAAAAAACTTGGCGCAACTTTGCTGCGGCGCGTTTAATATTTTCTTCATTATGAATTAAAGAAAGCCGAATAA
>JANRKR010000097.1:0-34242 GCA_033763375.1 Rickettsiales bacterium | reverse complement strand
ATGAATTTTAAATTTACGACCAATCAATTTGCGGATGTTTTTATAATTGAGCCAAAAATATTTCACGATGAACGCGGACATTTTTGTGAAACTTACAAATATTCTGATTTTTTTGCCAATGGAATTTCGGATAATTTTCTTCCAGATAACCAATCATTTTCAACTTATGGTGTAATTCGCGGTCTTCATTTTCAAACGACTCCGCAAGCCCAAGCAAAATTAGTCAGATGTTTGCAAGGTGAAATTTATGATTGCATCGTTGATTTAAGAAAATCTTCACCAACTTTTGGTAAATATTTTGGCATAAATTTATCAGCTGAAAATAATTTAATGCTTTACGTGCCAATTGGCTTTGCTCATGGTTTCTCAACCCTTTCAAAAACTGCTTTAGTTTCTTATAAAGTTTCAAAGTTATATAATGCCAATCTAGAATTTGGCTTGAATTGTCTAGATGCGCAAGTTGGTATTGATTGGAAAGTGACAAATCCAATTATTTCTGCCAAAGATAAAATTTTACCAGCTTTTAAAGATCTAAAAACTTTTTTCTGATGAAAAATATTTTAATAATCGGCGCCGATGGCATGTTTGGTAAAGATGCTGCAGAGTTTTTTACTAAAGAGAATTTTCAAGTTTTTAAAACCACGCGCGCTGATTTTGACATTACTAATTTTTCTCAAGTTGAAAATTTTTTTAATAATAATTCAGATAAAAAAATTGATTTTATAATCAACGCCGCCGCTTATACCAAGGTTGATGAGGCGCAAACAAATCAAGATTTAGCTTTTGCAGTTAATGCGCTGGGTGCGCAAAATATTGCCAAAATCAGTACTAAAAAAAATATTCCATTAATTTACATAAGCACCGATTACGTTTTTGATGGCGAAAAAAAATCGGCTTATTTGCCGCATGACAAAACTAATCCAATTAATATTTACGGCGCTTCAAAACTTTTGGGCGAAGAGAAAGTTCGTGCTGCCAATCCAAGACACTACATCATTCGCACCAGCTGGCTTTATGGCAAACACGGCAAAAATTTTGTCGACACGATGTTAAAAATTTCTCAAAATCAAAAAGTGATCAAAGTTGTAAATGACCAATTTGGTTGTCCAACTTGGACAATTGATTTAGCTTTAGGAATTAAAAATCTAATTACTTCAAAAGCTGATTTTGGAACTTATCACATATGCGGCGCTGGTTTTACCACTTGGTTTGGTTTTGCTAAAAAAATTTTTGAAATAAGTAAAATTGAAATTGAAGTTTTGCCAGTTTCGACAGCGGAATTTCTACGACCAGCGCCAAGACCAAAATTTTCGGTGCTGGATAATTGCGGATCTTGTCGCCATTGGCAAGAGGCTTTGGCACAATATCTAAAATAATTAGCGACTTTTTAAAGCGATTTAATTTCGCGTTGCGGAAGAGGAATACGAATATTATTTTCTTTAAAGCTTTGCCAAATTGCCATCATCACTTCGCTTTTGGCTGACATTCTGCCTTTGGTGATATCGCTAATCCAAAAATATAAAGTAAATTTAATATCATATTCGCCAAATTGAGTAATGTAACATTCAATTTCAGGATAATTCAGACAGCGCGGATTTTGTGCGGCGCAATTTACTATAATTTCTTTAACTTTTTTTAGATCAGATTCATAAGCAACGCCAAGATTGATTTCAATGCGGGCGCGGTTATTAGAATATGTCCAATTGGTGACTTTGCCGGTGATGAAATCTTCATTTGGAATCATAATTTCTTTGCCATCAAAACACTCAATTAAAGTGTGACGACCGCCAAAACTTTTAATTACGCCAAAAATATTTGCGCTTTCAATTTCAATCCAGTCGCCAATTTCAACTGACTTTTCAAAAAGTAAAATAATGCCGCTGATAAAATTGGAAGCAATTTTTTGTAAACCAAAACCGATACCAACGCCAATTGCGCCGCCAAGAACAGCGAAGGTTGTCATATCAACGCCAAAAATTTTTAAAATGGCAATGATGACAATTGCGTAAACTAAAATATCGATAAATTTATTGATGATGTTTTTGGTGTTTGATTCAATATTTTTACTGTTTTCAATTAAAGAGCGACTTTTTTTCAGTACCAAATTCGCCAGCCAAAATAGAATTAATAAAACAATAAAAGCTTTGATAACTAAATAGATAGAAATTCTAACAGCACCGATTTTGAAAGCATATTGATCAAGATAAAAAGCAGTGGAATCAAATACGCCGAAAATATCTAAAATCAAAGCTGGCATTAAGAAAATTCCGGCTGCATTGGCAACAAAGTTGCTATTAGAAGAGATGCGTAAAAAACGTAAAAATAAAAATAATGTAATCAGTCTTAAAGTGGTGGAGAAGAGAATTGTTTCTTTGAAGAATTGTTCAAAAATTGCTAAACCAACTGACAAAAACAAAATTGCGAAAAGCGGATAAAGCAGCGGTAATAAATATCCGGTGAGAATACGATTAAGTTCAATGTTTTTTTTGATCGAAATTACAACTAGTTTTGGAAAAATAATTTTGCGAGCAAAGCGATAAAAAAAGTAAGCCAGAATAAAACAAGAAATTACCGAAAGTGATTGCAGATAAAAGCTGGAGCTGGCAAAAGTTTTTTCTACTACAGAAAAAATTTTGTCATAATTTATTTGATCTTCTCGCATTTTTTTATTGGTTAGGCGCTGTTAACAAAGATTTTAAATTTTATTTTTTTATATTTTCGAGTGTTTTTTTGGTAAAAATTTTGATAAATATCAGGATATATTTTGAAAAATTTTAGCGAAAAATAAACCAAAATAGAACAAAAGATAATTTTAAACACCTTGGTTAACAGTGCCTAATTTTTATTCACCCTGACCAGAACTATAACCTGGTAGACCGTCAAACAGATACAAGCCTTCATATTTTACAAAATCAAATTTTTTATCGCTCATTATCGACAACATTTCGATGATGTCTTGATGAGAAATTGCTTGGTTTGGATTGATAATATCGCTACTATTTTTGCCAGTAATTCCTTTGCCAATAAAGCGCAGAACCGTTAAACCTTTACAATAATTAGGCATTAAATGCTGATCAAGTAGCGGCCACAAAAGCAAGCCTTTGGCGCTGATCATTTTTACTTCAAGTTTTTCGCTTTCCATATTTTTCAAAAGTGCCAGCAAATCTTTAAAATCCTCTTGCCAATCAATAAAAAGATCGAAACCAATTAGTGACTTTTTAGAAATTTTTACTGAAGAATTTTTAGTTGATTTTTCATTACTAATGACTGTTTTTTTATCATCAGCAGAAAACTCAGCGATCTTTAATTGACTTGGTTTTTGACCAATTCTGGCAATTATTTCTTGTGTAAATTCTTTAGTGCCAACTTTCTTTTTGCTATTGTTGCTGTTAAAAATATCGGCGGTGTGAATGCCATCTTCTATTGTTTTATAAAGAGCATTACGAATTAAATTAGCAGTTTGATTTTGTCCAAGATGAACCAGCATCATAATTGCGGCGTTAATTAATCCGCTTGGATTGGCAATGTTTTTATCAGCAATGTCGGGCGCTGATCCGTGAATTGCTTCAAACATTGCGTAATCTTGCCCAATATTAGCTGAACCGGCAAGTCCAACTGATCCAGAAGTTTCGGCAACAACATCGGAAATAATATCGCCGTAAAGATTCATCGTAACAATTACATCAAAAATTTCAGGCTTGGTCGCAAGCCTTGCAGTTCCAATGTCGATAATATAATGATCATTTTCAATTTGCGGATATTCTTTAGCAATTTCGTCAAAAACTTTATGAAAAATTCCGTCAGTCATTTTCATAATATTGTCTTTGGAAAAACAGCTAACTTTTTTGCGATTATTTGCCAGAGCATATTCAAAGGCGAAGCGAATTATTTTTTCACAACCTTGGCGAGTAACAATTTTTAGACATTGATAACTTTGGTCGGTTTGGCGATGCTCGATACCAGCGTAAAGATCTTCTTCATTTTCGCGTACAATTACCACATCCATTTTAGGAAAATTAGTTTGGATAAAAGGATGAAATGAAGAAACCGGACGAACATTGGCGAAAAGACCTAATTTTTTTCGCAAAGTAACATTTAAACTTTTATATCCGCCACCTTGCGGCGTTGTGATTGGCGCTTTTAGAAGAATTCGCGAATGATTCAAATCTTCAAAAGCTGAAGGCATTAAGCCAGAACTAAAACCTTTTTCGTAGATTTTTTTACCAACTTCAATGATATTAAATTTTATGTCAGCTTTGGCAGCGTGAAGAACTTCTAAAGTGCTTTCCATAATTTCAGGACCAATTCCATCGCCGTAAGCAACTGTTACAATTCTTGTCATTTTAAAATTAGAAAAATGTGAAATATTTAAATTTGTTAGAAATTCAAAAAAATATTGAAGAGAAGCGAATAATTCTTGGACAAAAATTAGAAAATTTTTTGTTAAGAAAAATTGGCAGTATTGCAAATTATTTTGAGCAAGTTTTTCGCGCAAAAAACTTTGCCTTAATTGCCTCGATTCTGGTTATTCTAATCAGCGTTTTTGTTAGGTCAACCCGCGATATTGGTCATGATTCAGCGCTTAATCTTGAAATTGCTAAAAAAATTTTAGAAGGCGAAAAATATTTTGATGATTTTTTTTCAAATAATTCACCATTATTTTTTTTAATTACCCAAATTCCAATTTTCATTACTGAATTTTTAGGTGAATTTTTTCGATTTAATCAAATAATTATTGCCGATTTTTACATTAGTTTTTTGGGAATTTTGTCGATTTATTTTTCAACTAAAATTCTCTCAAGATCTGATATATCTGAAGACAGAACAGTTTTTAATTTAATTATTCTAGCTTTTAGCAGTGGATTTTTTTTAAGAATTTTTAGTTTGCAATTTAACGAGTTTATCACCGTAACAAGTTATTTTTTAACCCTGTTTTTTCCTTATTTATCTTATCAACTTTTAAAAGAAGAACAATTAAAAAAGACAGATCAAATTTTTCTTGCTGTTTTACAAGCGCTTATTTTCTGTCTGAAACCACATTATGGAATTTTAATAATTGCTTTTGAGATAAAAAAAATTTACCAAAAAAAATCTAATAAAAAGTTTTTTGCAGAATTTTTTATTCTAAGAAATTGTCTCACTTTTTTTATCATAATTTGTTATGTAGTATTTTTAACTATCTTTTTTTCAGACTATGTAAATCATAGTTCTAGCCTTATTTCTTTTTATTTAAATCGCCAATATTCTTCATTATTTTTTCCACTTAAAGAAGATATTTTTCCGCTAATAATTTTAATTTCTTTAACATTTTTTTTAATAAAAAAATCTGCTTTTCTAGAGCCATTTTTTTTCAGCGCTTTAATTTTTAGCTTAATCTTAATTTTGCAACTTGATGGAATTTACGATCAAAGAGCAGCGCTTTATTCAGTATCTTTGCCATTAATTTTTTTAGTGATTATGAATCTGCTTCGAGATAAGCAGATAATGTGGCGTCATCATCTCTTGCTATTGCTGATAATTTTAATAATTCCACAATTTGATCAAAGTTTTTTTGTAAAAACTGCTTTTAATATTTGTGCTTTTTGGTGGGTTTTTGTTTTAGCTTTATTTAGTAAATGGAATAAAATTCTAAGTGCAGAATATGTGAAAAAATGCAATTTTTTGCGTTATGTTTTTTTGCCTAATAATTTTTTTTCGTGGTTTTGTTTTATTATCTTAACTTTGATTACAATTTATTATTCTGCCAATAATCCAAATAATAATTTTGCTTGGAGTTTTTCAGCGGTAATTTTTATTTTATTGATCAATTTTTATGACAATTTATGGCGTAAATTTTTTAATAATAAAAAACTTTCATCACTTTCCAGCGCTTTGATTTTTCTGGTTTTGTCTTACTTTCTTAATTTACAATCTGCAGCAATTTTTAAAACCAATGAAGAAAAATCTCCTAATTTTCTTACTAATCAAATTGGCAAAGTTGTAAAAAATAATTTAAATATGCAGGAAAATTTTATTATGATTTCGCCAAGAAGTCTTTCTGCTTATCCGCTTAGAAATTATCTGGAAAAATCAAATCCTTTGCCAATTTCACAAATGCAAAATTTTTATTTGATAATTGCCAATCAGAAAAAATTTAATCAAATCGATGATTATCTTTTTTCTAGGTTAAAACAGCAATTATTGCAGCCAGAAAATAAATTAATTTTTATTGAAGAAAAACCTTTTTTTACTTTTGATCGCTGCGTTGTTTCTTTCCTTGAATACTACTTGCGCGATGATGAGTTTCAAAAAGTTTTCTTTAGAAATTATACTTTTTTTGATCGAATTATCATTACTAAAACAGCCGAAAAAAAAGTAAAATTCTTCAACGACAAAATAACAAATGAAGCTACTTTAGAAGCTGGTGATTTGGTTTTTCAAGATGTTGAAATTTATATCAGAAAAAATGCTCAATAAATTTAGCGAAGTTATCAGTTCAAAATTTTTTTTAAAAATCTCAGCAATTACGATTTTTTCTTTAAGTATTTTTTTACGCTCAATAATTGATATTGGTCCGGATACCGCTTTTTATCTTGATCTGGGAAGAAAAATTTTTGAAGGTAAAAAATATTATTATGATTTTTTTGAGAGTAATTTTCCGCTCTCTTTTTATATTTATGCAGCGCAATATTATTTGTCTCTTTTAAGCAAAATTAGCCCAATTATTTTAAGTGATGTTTTTATAAATTTAATGGCGATTGCTTCAATTTACTGGTCAGCGCAAATTTTAAAAAGAAGTACAATTTATCAAAATCCTGCTCATTATAATCTGATTCTTATTTCATATCTTTTGGGTTTTTTTCTGCGTGGACAAATTATTCAACTTGGTGAATTTGGCACCAAAAGCAGCTTTCTTTTAATATGTCTTTATCCTTATCTTTCGTTTTCTTTTGAACGCCAACTAACTTTTAATAATCGTGAATTAATTCAGCGCGGAATATTGATGGGACTGATTCCGTGCTTTAAGCCGCATTATATAATTTTTATAATTTTTCTTGAAACCTATCAGTTTTTACAAAAAAAATTTCCAGAAAAATTTATTTCAAGATTTAGTTTTTTTGTTACGCTTGATAAATTAACGATGCTTTTAGTTGGCTTTGGCTATTTGTTTTTGATGATAAAATTTACGCCGGAATTCTTTGAATTTATAGTGCCGATGTGGCCAAAAACTTATCCGGCTTACGACAATCTAAAAGTTTTTAGTGAAAATGCTATTCATCGTTTTGCTGAAGCATTAATATTTTGTTTTATTTTTTTGGGTTTTTCGCAACTCAAATTTTCTGCAAATGATAAAGTTTTAGCTATATTATTTCTGGCAGTTTCAACTTTGATGATCATTGAAAATATTGGCACTATAGATCAGTTAGGAGTTTTCTGCGCGTTAATTACGATTTGTTTTCTAAAGTTTTTTTATGACTTGATAATGTCACAAAAATTTTCTTTTCGTGACAATAAATTTATTATTTTGGTTTTGGTTTTTTGGCCACTTTCTGACATGGAAATTTTACCAAAAGCAATTCTTGGATTATCTGGTTTTATCAATGTTTGGTGGTTTATTGCTTTGGTTTATCCTTTTTTATTTTGTTATAAATTAAAAAAGCAGAACTCTGAAAAATTTGCTATATTCAAAGCAAAAAACCTAACTTTTACAAAAATAATTTTATCACTTCTTCTTTATTTTTTATTACTTTTACTAACGCTTTTAGCTTTGAAATATCTTGGCGGATGGGGTTTTATAGCTTTTAATTTTTTGGCGTTATTTTTAGTATTATTTTTCTTTGAAAAAATTTATCAAAATCTGGAAGAAAAATTTTCACCATTTTTTGTTTTTACTGTCATGACTTCAGTTTCATGTCTTTTATACTCTTATATCGCGCCACTTGCCAATCTTATTCCTACTAAAAATTATGATACTTTTCCAAATAAACTAAGCGATAAAATCGCTTATTATTCGGCAATTTATGCTCCACAAAAGCAGCAAGGATTTTTGGTTTTTTCTGATTTAATTGTTCATCAGTTTCCAATTTTAAATTATCTACAAAAGAACAATTATTACAAACATAGCGTTGTGAATTTAATTCCTCAGCGCGGCTTTTTATCTGCTTCAAAAGCTTTTTCGCTTAATAAAGATTTTGATAAAATCTTTACGATGAGCTATCTTTTTGAAGATTTAAAAACTCAGTTAAAAAATAAAAATATTAAAATTTTATTTATTAATATTGGTAACGAATCTCTTCTTGCTCAAGATCGCTGTTCTATTGGTTTTCTTGAATATTATTTTTTGGATCAAGAGTTTAGAAAAATATTTTTTGAAAATTTTCGTTTTGAGAATCGTATCTTAACTAGTGTTGAAATTAAAAATCCCATTCGCCGTATTCTTTTTGTCAATCAAGAAAAGAAAGATATTTTTGATCAAGTTAAACCGGCAACACAAAATATTCGTTACAACTTTGAAGTTTATGTAAGAAAAAATGAAAATCTTTAAACAAGAACTATTTTTAGCTATCGGCGCTGGAGCCTTGTGTAATTTGGCTTTTGCGCCGTTACATTTTTTTTTAGCGGCAATAATTTCATTATCATTTTTTTATTTTTTACTTGAAGAAAAAAAATCATCGCCACAAATTTTTTGGCTTGGTTGGGGTTATGGTTTTGGTTATTTTGTTGCTGGAATTTATTGGATTACAATTTCACTTTTAGTTGATGCTGCAAGTTTTGCGTGGTTAATTCCTTTTGCACTCATCTTAATTCCTGCAGCTTTGGCGCTTTATTTTGCGTTATTCGCACTACTTTATAATTTTTTAAAAAAGAAATTTTTCCTAGATCAAAACTATCAAAAAATAATTATTTTTTCTTGTTGCTGGATAGTTTTTGAAATTTTACGCGCTTTTTTATTTACGGGTTTTCCGTGGAATTTGCTTGGTTATATTTGGAGCTTTGATGATAATTTAATTCAAGCTGCCAGCATTTTCGGTATTTGGGGATTAAGTTTTTTTGCAGTTTTAATTTCACTGCTGCCAGTTTTGTTTTTTAAAATAGAAAATAAAAAACTGCGAAAAAAATTCTTAAATCGTAATGATAAAACTACGGCAATTGCTTTGTTAGCAATTCTGATGGCAAACTTTATTTTTGGCTTTCATCGCCTTGCTGATAAAAAAATCAATAATGATGAAAGCTTGAAATTACGCTTGGTTCAAGGAAATATCGAGCAGGAAATGAAATGGAATGCTCGTGAAAAATATCATAATTTTTTTAAACATATTGAACTAACTAATTCGCAAGAAAAAAATGATTTAGCGGCGGTTATTTGGTCAGAAACTGCTGTACCTTACGCTATTGATTCTAACCCAGAATTATTGGAAAAATTAAAATTAGCGACACCAGATCAAGGCGCGCTGATTACCGGCGCATTGCGTTTAAAATATTCGCAAAATGGTGAAGTTGAACAAATTTGGAATAGCATTTTTGCTCTTGATAATTCTGGTGTAATTGCTTCATACGACAAACATCATTTGGTGCCTTTTGGTGAATATGTGCCGCTGCAAAAATATTTACCTTTCATTAACAAAATTACTGATGGCGCGATTGGATTCTCAAAAGGCGAGGGCGCTAAAACTATTCATACTCGGCAATTTTCATTTTCGCCTTTATTGTGTTATGAAGTAATTTTTCCAGATAAGATTATCGACAAAAATGATCGACCAGATCTTTTGATTAACCTTACAAACGATGCTTGGTTTGGTAATAGTTCTGGACCTTATCAACATTTAGATGCTGCAAAAATGCGTGCAGTTGAATATGGCATTTCATTGGCGCGCGTTGCTAATACAGGCATTACGGCTTTTTTTGATCCTTTCGGTCGCTTGCAAAATAAAATCAATTTGAACCAAGAAAAAATAATTGATGTAAATTTAATCAGAAAAGTTGAGCCGACAATTTATTCGAAATACTCCTTCGCGCCTTTATTTTTATTAATATTTCTTTGTCTAATTATTATTTTTTTCACTCACAAAAAAAATGTTACTCGATAAAATTACTCCGGTTGATATTCATATTGCTAAAAAATTGCGACAATTTCGAATTTCCAGTGCCATCAGTCAAGAAAAGCTGGGAGAACTTATTGGAGTTAGCTTTCAACAAATTCAGAAATATGAAAAAGCTCAAAATCGGATCAGCGCCAGCAAACTTTTTGAATTCTCACAACTTTTAAATAAACCAGTAAGTGCTTTTTTTATCGGCTTAAAATCTGATCGTGATTATTATAACTACGATTTTAAGAGTGATAAAAAACAGAGCAAAGATGCTCTTGAATTTGATAAAGAAATTTTGCCTTTAGTACGCGCTTTTAAAAGTATCGACGATGTTAACGCTAAAAAACATTTGGTGGCTTTGGCGTCAGCAATTTCTAAACAAAAACCTAAAAAAGTTAAACATAGCTATTCGTAATTTTTTGTAAAAGCGCAATTTGCGACAGTGCCATTTTAAATAAGTAAAATCATGACTAATGCTGATATTATTGCAACAATAGCTGCTTTCTTTACAATGATTGGTTATGTGCCACAAGCGCTTAAGACCATCAAAACTCGCGATACAAAATCACTATCTTTTTGGATGTATTTTCTTTCGATGATCGGTGTAATTTTTTGGTTGGCGTTTGGAATCATGATTGGCAACGTTCCAATTATCTTCAAGAATGTAACTTTAATTATTTTGGGTGGAATAATTCTTTGGATTAAAACCACAAATATTTTCAAAAATGAAGAAGAAAGCTTTGTGAAGTCTGAAAAATTTAAGAAGTTTAGAAATTTTTTTAGAAAGAAGTTTTGAAGATTTGCAATTTTTATCTCAAAAATATTTTGCTGAATTAAGAGTATAAATATTTAGTTTTAGCATAAGGACGAACTGCTATTTTTTCTGCTGCTAAAAATTCTTTGGCTTGTTTGATTGAATATTCTTGAAAGTGAAAAATTGAGGCAGCAAGAGTTGCGCTGGCTCCGGCTTTGATGCCATCGCTTAAATCTTTTAAATTCCCAACGCCACCTGAAGCAATTACCGGAACAGAAACTTGTGAAGTGATTTCTTTGATTAATTGTAAATCATAGCCAGATTTAGTACCATCGCGATCCATTGAAGTTAATAAAATTTCGCCAGCACCAAGTTCCACAACTTTTTTCGCCCAAGAAATTGCGTCAATGCCAGTTTCTTGGCGACCGCCATGAGTAAAAATTTCATAATTTCCACTGCTATTTTTTTTAGCATCAATTGCTACGATAACGCATTGCGCACCGAATTTATTGGCTGCATCTGAAATCAATTGTGGATTTTTTATGGCAGCGCTGTTGATTGAAACTTTATCGGCGCCGCTTAAAAGCAATTGTTGGAAATCTTCCAAAGTTTTGATTCCGCCACCAACTGTTAAAGGAATAAAACAAACCTGCGCTACTTTTTTAATAGTAGCAAAAATTGCCGAGCGATTTTCATTAGTTGCAGAAATGTCTAGGAAGCAAAGCTCATCGGCGCCTTGTTCATAATAAAATTTTGCCTGATTAATTGGATCACCAGCATCAACTAAATTTTCAAAATTTACACCTTTTACTACGCGACCATCTTTAACATCAAGACAAGGAATTATTCGGTTTTTAAGCATTAGATCATTCTTTTTAAAACATCATTTTCAGGCTTATCAAAAAAGCGATGTTTGATCACAGCTAAAATGTGAACTACAATTAAAGCCAATAAAGCGTAGGCGCCAAGCTCGTGAATGGCGGCAAAAATTTTACCGCGTTCAAAATCTGTGCTAATTAAAAGTGGCAATTCAGCTGAGAAAAATTTTACCACAAAACCAAAAGAATTGGACATTAAATATCCCGAAAGTGGCACAATTAACATCAAAACATAAAGCCCAAGATGACCAAGATGACCAAGAATCTGCTCAATTCTTGGCATTGATTGTGGTAACTTTGGTGCTTTAAAAATTAAACGATTGATCACGCGAATAAAAATAAAAACCAAAGCAATCACGCCAAAAGATTTATGTAGTTCGTAGATTTGTAAATGATTAGGTGAATCTTTGGGCAAGAATTGGGTCATATAAATTCCAACTGCCAGAATTCCTAAAATCAAAATTGCCATAAACCAATGAATTATGCGTGAAGATAAAGCATATTTTTGATTTGTCATAATTAAGAAGTTTGTTTAAACTTGAAACGTGAATAAATAACTTAAGGAACTAAACTTCTAAAACCAAAATTATTGCGGATGCGCCAATTTACTTGGCGCGAAGCAATTCAGTTATATCCAAATTCAAACATGGTTTGAATTTGATTAAGAAGCAATTCAGTTATATCCAAATTCAAACATGGTTTGAATTTAATTAAGAAGCAATTCAGTCAAAGCTAAATTCAAACATGGTTTGAATTTGATCAAATCATAATGATCTTTTTTGCTCAACAATTTCGTAACATTCAACAATATCTTTTTCTTTGATGTCTTCGAAATTTTCTAAAGCGATGCCACATTCAAAGCCAGATTTAACTTCTTTAACATCTTCCTTGAAGCGTTTAAGAGTTTTTAAAATGCCGTCATGAATTACAACATCTTCACGCAGCAAACGCACGCGTGCACTTCTTTTTAAGATTCCGTCAATCACTGTTGAACCGCCAATTTTGCCGGTGCCAGAAATTTTGAAGATTTGACGGATTTCAGCTTTACCCAAATATTCTTCATTTTTGGTTGGATCCAACATGCCTGAAAGCATTAATTTAAGATCATCAATGACGTTATAAATTATTGAATAGTAACGAATATCAACCGCTTTAAGTTTTGCTAAGTCAACGGCGGAATTATTAGCGCGCACATTAAAACCAATAATTATTGCTTGCGAAACTGCGGCTAAACTGACGTCAGTTTCAGTAATGCCGCCGGTTGCTTGGTGAATAATTTTAATGGCAACTTCTTCGTTATTTAATTTTAAGATACTGCCTTGTAGCGCTTCAACCGAGCCATTAACATCACCTTTCAAAATAATATTAAGGTATTTTAAACCGCCTTTGCTGGAATCTTTAAAAATATCGCTGACGCTGCGAACCGAATTTTTTAAAGCTTTGCTTTCTTTTTCTTTGCGCGAGCGATAAGCAATAATTTCGCGCGCTTGTCTTTCTTCGTCAACTTCAACAAATTTATCGCCAGCATTAGGAGCTTGATTTAAACCTAAAATTTCAACCGGCATTCCTGGAGTTGCTTGTTTGATACTTTTACCTTTGTCATCAATCATTTTTCTGATTTTACCAAAAGAAGTGCCGACAACAATAAGATCGCCCAGATCTAAAGTTCCTTGCAAAACCAAGACTGTAGCGACCACGCCTTTTGCTGGATCAATTCTTGACTCAACAACTGTGCCGCTTGATTTTCCGCTGTAGGCGGCTTTCAATTCTAAAACTTCAGCTTGTAATAAAATTGCTTCTTCTAGCTTATCAAGATTGAGTTTATTTTTAGCCGATACTTCAACAAAAATAACATCGCCGCCCAAATCTTCAGCGACAATATTATGTGAAAGTAATTCATTTTTAACGCGGCGCGGATCGCCACCGGCTTTGTCAATTTTATTAATAGCAACAATAATTGGCACATTTGCTGCTTTGGCATGATTGATCGCTTCAATAGTTTGGGCTTTAACGCCATCGTCAGCGGCGACAACTAAAACAACGATATCAGTGACATTAGCGCCGCGAGAACGCATTTCGGTAAAAGCTTCGTGACCAGGAGTATCTAGAAATGTTATAAATTTTCCATCAGCGGTTTGAATACGCGATGCGCCAATATGTTGAGTGATGCCGCCATGTTCGCCGCTTACAATATCAGTAGCGCGAATTGCATCAAGCAAAGAAGTTTTGCCGTGATCAACGTGACCCATAATTGTAACAATCGGGGCGCGAAAAAGTTGTTCATTATTTGATTGATCGTGATCAAGAATATTTTCAACGTCTGAACTAGCAACCCGTTTGGCGGTGTGTCCAAATTCAGTGATTATAAGTTCAGCAGTATCGGCGTCAATAACTTGATTGCTGGTTGCAACCATACCCATGGTAAAAAGTTTTTTAACAACATCGCCGGTTTTTTCACTCATGCGATCGGCTAAATCGGAAATAGCGATAAGCTCTGGCAAAATAACTTCCCGGGCAATTTTTTTATATTCTTTTTGTTGTTCTAATTGCTGAAGTTGTTTGATTTTATGTCTTTTTCTTTTGCGCGAAATATCAGAGCCATCTTCGTCGCCGCCGCCGTCAATAATGTAGGTAAGTTTGCGCTGATTAATTCTTTCTTCACGAAAATTTGGTTTACCTTTTTTAACTTCTTCTTTGTCGCTATCAAAACTTTTGCTGCTGTTAAATTCAGGCTTTTTTTGCTTTAATTTTTTTTCTTTTTCTAAACGTTCTTTTTCAAGCTTTTCTTGCTCAAGCTTTTTTCTGGCGCTGACAATTTTTTCACGTTCTTCTTTTTCGCGATTAGTAATAGCAATGCTTTGCTTGATTTTATTGATTACATCAAAATTATCAGAAGTAAGTTTTGAAGATAAGTTTGTATTTTTGTTAGTAGCTTTTTCTTCGACAATATCGATTTTTTGATTTTCTGCCAAAGATGGTTTTTCTGTAACGGATTTAATTTTTGCTTCTTCATCAGCAGCTGCTATTTCTGCCTGCTTTTGCTCTTTAAGAGTTTTGCTTAGAATTTTAACGCTGTTAATTTCATCATTTTCAAGAGAATTTTTTGAGTTTGAGACAGCGCGAAATCTGGCTGCAACTTCGCTTTGATCAAGATTTTTTGGTTCTTCTTTTGAATCTTTTTTACGACCTTTAATAGTAACTTGTACAGCAGCGGATTTACTGATTTTTTTATTGTCAATGTCGGGCTTTTTTAAAGCTAAAGTTTTTGGCTCGCTTGCAAGAGGAGCTTTAAGCTTAAGCGTTAAAGTTGAACGAGTTGTGTTTTTATTATTTTCTTTAGTCATTTTAAAATTTTTGGGCGATTCAATTTACGCAGTTTTTTGTAAATATTCTTCGGCGCGGCGTTTAATTTCTTTAGCAATATCTTCGTCGAAGCCTTCAATTGATTGAATTTCAGAAGCTTCGGCTTGTGCCAATTCTTCAACAGTTAAAAAACCTTCTGCGGCAAGTAAATTGGCGATCATTTCTTCAACATCAAGAGTTTCAATAAATAATTTTGAAGCTTGATTAAATTCAGCAGTTCGGCGCACAGATTCTTGTTCGTCAGTCATAACATCAATTTTATAACCAACAATCTTTGAGGCCAATTTAACATTTTGTCCGCCACGACCAATTGCCAAGCTGAGTTGATCTTCGGCAACCACAACTTCAATCAAATTATTTTCTTCATCAACTACAACTTTGCTGACTTTTGCCGGAGTGAGTGAACTAACAACCAATTCAGCAATATTTGGTGAATATTTAATGATATCGATTTTTTCACCGCGAAGTTCAGAGCTTACAGATTGGACGCGATTACCACGAATGCCGATGAAAGAGCCAATAATGTCAATATCATCTCTTCTGGAATAAATAGCAATTTTAGCACGCGAACCTGGATCGCGAGCCACAGCTTTAACTTCAATATTACCGTCGTAAAGTTCAGGAACTTCTTGTTCAAAAAGTCGTACTAAAAATTGCGGATGGGTTCTTGATAGAAAAATTTGGGCGCCGTGCGATTCTTTGCGAACGTCTTCAACATAAACACGCATACGATCGCCAACGCGAAAATTTTCTCGCGGGATTAATCCGCTTTCGTGAATAACTGCTTCGTAACCATCAACTTCCATAACAATATTTTTTAAACCAACTTTTTTTACTGAAGCACTGACAATATCACCGATACGATCTTTGAAGTCGTTATATTCTTTATTTTTTTCAGCTTCTTTAACTTTTTTAATAATTTCATTGCGGGCAACTTGCGCAACAACGCGATTTAAGTCAATTGGCGGCAATTCTTGTACGATAAAACCACCAATTTTAGCTTCTTTATCATCTTGTTTAGCGTGCTTTAAAGTGATGTGAGTTCTGACGTCAAAACCTTCAATTGAGTCATTTTCAACAATTTCAAGATTGTTAAACAATTTGATTTGACCGGATTTTTTATCAATTTTGCAATCAATTGCCAAATGCGTTCCATATTTTTTCTTGGCAGCGAGTTTGATGCCTTCTTCCATGGCACTTACAACTTCTGCGGTGCTGATGCCTTTTTCGTGAGCGATATTTTCAGCAACAAGCAGAATTTCTTTATTGCCCATCACAGTAAGATTACTTGCCATATTTTGGATTTAGTTAAATTTAAAATTGTTAGGAAAAAATTAAAAAAGGTTATGAGAATTGGTATAAGATCAACCATCTATGAAACTATGAAAAATCTAAAGAGATTCTCAGAGTAATTTCAGCGAAGTTTTAAATCAACAAACTATTCAATAAGCCTGAAAATTATTTTGGATCAAGTTTTGCAGCTTGTTTTTGCAATTTTTTAATTTTGATTTTGTCCTTAAAATTAGTAAAAGATTTGTTCAACATTGTTTTTGAGAAAGCAAGAAAGCCAAAGAAAGTTCCCAGCAAGAAGAAAAAAATCATCACCACAAAAACCCGTGTTTCAATCTCGAATGGTAATGGATTGGTGCGAATTACAACGATATCGCGATTATCAACCATAAAAATAATCAAACCAAGCAAAAGCGCTAAGATAATTAAATTTTTGGTAAAGTTTAAAATTGATTTAAAAAAATTAATCATATTAGAAATTTTAGGATTGCGACCAAATAATTGCCTGATTGACAAGGTTTTCATCAATTTCTGGTTTTTGTTTAAACCAAGCTTCAAAGCCAATCAAAGCTTGTTCAAGTAACATACCAATTCCGGTAACAATTTTATTGCCCCGATTTTGAGCATTTTTTAATAAGTCAGTTTTTAAAGGTCGATAAACAATATCATAAACTAGCGCTGAATTTTTTAAATTTTCCAAATCGATAATTAGTTTTTCTTTTCCAACCATTCCCAGCGCGGTTGAATTAACTAGTAAATCACAATAATGAAGATTTTTTTCAAAGCTTTTTTGATCCAAAAATTCAAGTTGGCAATTTTTTTCTGCAGCAAAAGCGCTAAAATTTTTAATCAAATTTTCAGCGCGTGCTAAACTGCGATTGGTAATAAAAATTTTTTTCACCTGCGATTTTATCAAAGCATAAACCAAAGCTTGAGCAGCGCCGCCAGCGCCAATTAAAAAAATATTTTTATCTTTAAGATTAAAATCAGCTTGCGAATTTTTTAGATTATTTAAAAAACCTTCTGCGTCAGAATTATGACCAAAAATTTTTTGATCGGAAGTTATAATTACTGTATTTACTGCATTAATTAATTTGGCGGTGTTAGAGACAAAATCACATAATTTAAATATTTCTTCTTTGTGTGGCAAAGTTACATTAAAGCCCGCAAAACCGCTTTCTACAAGGTGTTTAACGCAAGAAGCCAATTCATTTTTACTAACTTGAATTGGCAAATAAACGCCGCTGATATTATATTTATTGAGTAAAAATTGATGAATTTTTGGCGATAAAGAATGAGCAATTGGATCGCCGATTACGGCGGCGCGCAGCGTTATATTAGAATCAAAATTCATGTTATTTATTAATTTAAAGCGCCAGCGGAGCCAGAGTTGCTGCCAGAATCTCCGTCACTTCCAGCTTTATTATCGGTGGCATTTTTAGCATTTTCCGGATTACTAGCTTTATTTTTACTGTAATCAGGCATATAAGGTTTTTGTTTTGGAATAAGAATTTTTTTCTTAAGTCGGCGCGTAAAAAAACGATCTTTAAAATAAATAATTTTTTTGGCGCGAATTGGCGGTTGCGACTCAATTAAAATAATTTGGTCTTCGCGCGGCAGTTGAATAACTTCTTGTGGTAACAATAAAGCGCGCTGAATATCAGAAACATGCAATGACCGTGCGCCAGGATTAAGATCAAGATATTTTGGTTTATTGTAAGAAATTTGGCTGGCAGTTTTATTACCTAAAAGTTGTGAAATTAAATTGGCGGTTTCCATGTTATTGGCGGCGAAAGTAATTCGATAAGTTGAGTTGGATAAAAATGAATTCATGCCGCTTTCTTCGTAAATTCCTTTAAGTTGTTCTGTGTCTTGAATAATCAAAAACAAGCGTACGCGATAGCCACGAAAATAAGCAATGCCAGCTAAAAATTGTTCCATTTTTCCAAGAGTTGGAAACTCGTCCATCATCATCAACACACCATATTTTTCATGAGGTTGAGGTAGTTTTGCTGTAAAAAACGCCGCCGCTTGTTGATAAAACATTCCCATCAAAGGTTTGAGGCGGCTGATGTTATCAGGAGTTAAGCCAATATAAGCGGTGTGAGGAATAACTTTGAATTGATGTAAATTAAAATCACTGGTGGCAGTTGTGGTGTCAATTAATGGGTTTGCCCAAAGTTCTAAAGACGAGTTGGCGGTTGATGTAACTGAACCGCGTTCTTTGTCGGGCTTTTGTAAATATGAAGCAATATTCATGTAAGAAACGGGATGGATTTTTTTGCCCATCGTATCCAAAACAACTGCTAAATTATAAACCACATCGTCGTTACGCAAAGTGCGCACAACTTCGCCAAGAGTTGTTGGTTTATCTTCGGCGGCAACTAAATAAAGCATAACACCAGTTAAAAGAGCGCGCGCTTCGTTTTGCCAAAATTCTTGTTCGGGTAATAAAAAGTTACAAATTTTTTGAACATCATCAACCATTTGTCCGGGTTTTTTGCTGATCCAATCCATTGGATTATAACAATGCGAAATACCATCAGGATCGGCCGGATTCCATAAAAAAACTTTTTGCTTCATGTGATTGCGACGCCAGCCGGAGGTGAATTCGTAGTTTTCAAGTTTAATATCGTGAACAATAACTGAATCTTGCCAAAATAATAAATTAGGAATTACGAAGCCTACACCTTTACCAGAACCAGTTGGCGCGAAAAGCAAAACATGCTGATAGCCATCAGAAATTAATAATCTGTGATTATATTTTCCAAGTAAAACGCCGTGGCGCGAACGCAAACCCATTTTTTTTACTTCTCTCATGCTTGCCCATTTGGCTTCGCCGTGAATTGATTCTGGTTTTTTGAAAGGTCGCCAATCCATAATTGGCGCGCGAAAAACCCAAACAAAAATAGTTAAGAAACTGTAAGGAAATAAAGTTGCTATCCATAATTTTATAGTAAAAAAATTATAACTTTGCGGCGTAAGTTTTTCGTAATTTTTAAAATAAAATTTCCAATAGGTAGCTATAGTTTGATAAAGATAGCTGAACTGCTTTAAGATTGGCAGTTTGTAGTAAGCATTGATTATATCCCACTTTCCGGTAATACTGATTAAAACCAAAGATCCGGTTATATAAAAACAAGATGCCAAAACAAATATTATCAAAAGTGTAATGATAACAAAGTTTCTTGCGCTTCTAAGTATTTGATTATCTTGAGACATTTTTACACTTTAAATAAAAATAAATTTCAGGCAAATTTCAGGGAAATTTTAGGCAATGTTATCTGACAATGTTGATTAAGAACCTGTTTAGAATCTTTTTTAACCTCATATTTCGTCTTATTTTTGCTTATTTTTTAGTAAAATTACTCGAAATATATCCAGATATTACTCCTAATTTTACTAAAAAAGCGCTAAAAATATGTCAAAATCTGAAGTTAAAAAAGATTCTAAACAGGTTCTAAGCGATTTTAATTAAAAAAAATTAATTTTTTAAAACCTATTAATCAAATTAGTTATTGTAAAAACTTTTATTCAAATTTGATTAGAGCCTGTTTCCAAACCTAATTAGTTTCAGATTTTGGCATATTTTTAGCGATTTTTTTATGAAATTTTTTATAATATCGGAAAATATTTTAAAAAATTTCGTGAAAAAAAGAGCAAAAATAGAACTAAACATGAGACTAATTAGGTTTGAAAACAGGCTCTAAAAGAGTAAATTAATAATTAAATGAACTATATGAATTCTAAAAAAAGCGCCAATATCGCGATAATTGGTTTGCAGTGGGGCGATGAAGGTAAAGGAAAAATTGTAGATTTTTTATCTGATAAAGTTGACGCGGTAGTGCGCTTTCAAGGCGGTCATAATGCTGGTCACACTATTAAAGTTGACGATAAAACATATAAGTTAAGTTTATTACCATCGGGAATTATTCGCGCCAAATTTTGTGTAATTGGCAGCGGTGTTGTGGTTGATCCTTTGGCACTTTTTGCTGAAATTGAAAAAATTGAAAATCTGGGTATAAAAATTAATTCATCGAATTTGGCTATCGCCGATAATTGCTGTTTAATTCTGTCAATTCATCGCGAGCTGGATTGTTTTTTGGAAGAAAAAAAAGGCGATAGAAAAATCGGTACAACTGGTCGTGGAATTGGTCCAGCTTATGAAGATCGCGCAGGCAGACGCGCTTTACGTATTTGTGATCTTATCGATGAAAATATTCTGCATCAACGTTTAGAAAATTTATTATTTTATCACAATCTTTTGCGTAAAAGTTTGGGCGCTTCAATTGTTAAAATTGACCAAATAATTGCCGAAATAAAACCAATTCAAGAACGCTTATTATATTTTGCCAGACCGGCTTTTGAAATTGCCAAAAAGCTAAAAAGTTCCTGTAAAAATATTATGTTTGAAGGTGCGCAAGGCGCTTTGTTGGACGTCACTTACGGCACTTTTCCTTTTGTTACTTCCAGCAATATCATGTCTGGACAAGTTGCACTTGGATCTTGTCTTGGCGTTGCTGATATTCACAACACAATTGGAATTTTAAAAGCTTACACAACCCGCGTTGGCTCTGGTCCGTTTCCAACTGAATTGCATGATGAAACTGGTAAATTTTTACGCATTGAAGGAAAAGAGATTGGAACGGTTACCGGTCGCGATCGTCGTTGTGGCTGGTTTGATTCTGTTTTAGTTCGTCAGGCAATTCAACTTTCTTCGGTCAAAGAAATTGCTTTAACCAAACTTGATGTGCTTGATAAATTGGAAAAAATAAAAATTTGTGTTGCTTACAAAATTGCTGGCACAACTTATGATTATTTACCGCAAGCTAATCATTTATGGGAAAAAATTGAACCAGTTTACGAAGAAATTGACGGTTGGCAACAAAGCACAGTTGGCGTAAAATCAGTCGAAGAACTTCCGACCAAAGCTTTGAATTACATCAGAAAAATTGAAGAATTATGCGCTGTAAAAGCAGTAATAATTTCAACCGGCGCTAAGCGCGAAGAAACAATAATTTTAAAAGATTTAGTTTAAGTAAATGGTAAAAAAACATAAAAAACCGGTAGTGATGCAAATTCTACCTGCCCTAGAAAATGGCGGCGTTGAACGTGGAACTATCGATATTGCTAAAGCTTTAAAAAAAATTGATATTGAACCAATTGTTGTCTCGAAAGGTGGTATTTTGGTTTATCAGCTTCGTGAAGCCGGAATCAATCATATAAAGCTTTCAACCAACAGCAAAAATCCACTGACAATTTTTTTGAATATTGGCAGAATCGTCAATTTAATTAATCAATATAAAGTTGATTTAGTTCACGTCAGATCAAGAGCGCCAATGTGGAGCGCTTATTTTGCCTGTAAAAAAACCCGCACAAAATTAATAACAACTGTGCATGGAACTTATTCACTAAATTTGGGCGCTTGGAAAGTTTTTCCGCTAAAAAAATTATATAATCGCATCATGTTAAAAGCTGATCGTATTATTGCCGTTTCAAATTTTATCAAAGAATATTTGGCTAATAATTATGGTAAAAAAAATCAAAAATTATCACCAAAAATTTTGCGTAAAATTTCAGTAATTCAGCGTGGCGTTGATTTACAATATTTTAATATCGAAAAAATTTCTCAAAGTCGAATTGTTAATTTGATTACTAAATGGAATTTGCCAGAAGATCGTAAAATTATTCTTCTGCCAGCCCGTTTTACCGCATGGAAAGGTCATGAATTTTTAATTGAAACTTTGAAAAAAGTTAAAAATGATTTTTGTTGTATCATGGTTGGTTCGGATCACGGTCATAAAAAATTTCGCAGAAAAATTGAAGAAAAAATTGTTGATGCCGGACTTTGTGGCAAAGTAAAAATTGTTGGTGTTTGCAAAGATATGGCGGCTGCTTATGCGCTTTCTCATATTGTGGTTTCAACCAGTATCAAGCCCGAAGCTTTTGGACGCATCGCCATTGAAGCACAAGCAATGGAAAGAATTATTATCGCTACAAAAATTGGCGGCGCTTTAGAAACAATAATTGACAAAAAAACCGGATTTTTAGTCGAAGTTGGCGACAGCGAAAATTTTGCCAGATTAATTGATGAAGTTTTAAATTTTAGCCAAGAACAAGATAAAAAAATTTCTAAAGCAGCGCGCTATAATGCTGAACAAAATTTTTCCAATCAAAAAATGTGCGATGATACTATCGCAATTTATCGCGAATTAATTGACTAGGCGACACTTCAACAAAAGTTTGTTCTATTCTGACTTATTTTTACGGAAAGTTTCAATTATTTCTTCTGGTAATTCACGAATATTGGTGCGGTTGAAGTTATTTATTGTTTGTGAAATTTCTAAAAAACCCAAATCAGAAATTGCCGAAATTCCGTCATTGCCAATAATTTTTTTGTTACGAATCCAAACTAATTCATCAATTAAATCTGCTTGTAAAAAAGCAGTTGCCAAAGTTTTTCCACCTTCAATTAAAGCAGAATTTACGCCAGCTGCGCAAAGTTTCTGACCAAAATCATTCAAATCAATCTCGTCATTTTTTTGATTACAAAAAACGATTTCAACACCAAGTTTTTCAAATTTCGAAAAGTTATTTTCTGATTTTTGCTTTTGGGCAAAAGTAAAAATTATTGGTAAATTTTCTTTATTATTTTGAAAGATTTTTAGTCCTAAATCAAAGTCTAAATTGCGTGCTATAATAATTTTTTTTGGTGAAAATTCTTCTAAGCCTAAAATTCTGCAATCAAGGCTGGGATTATCTTTGCGAATTGTATTAGCACCAACAATAATGGCGTCATTTTCAGCGCGTAAATAATGTGAAAATTGACGTGCTTTGTCGGAAGTAATCCACTTGCTGTTAAAGTTTTTGGTTGCGATTTTACCATCCAAACTGGTGGCAATTTTTAAAGTAAAAAAAGGCAAATTATTTTGGCGCGCTTTAAAAAAGCCGCGATTAATTTCTTGCGCTTCTTTTTCTAAAACGCCGCAAATTACTTCAATTCCAGCCTCTTGAATTTTTTTTATGCCGTTACCATTTACTCTTTGATCAGGATCGCGCAAAGCGATAATAACTTTTTTAAATTTATGTTTGATGATTTCGTCAGCGCAAGGACTGGTTTTACCGAAATGCGAACAAGGTTCCAACGTAACATAAATTTCGCAATCTGATAAAATTTTTTTGTCAAAAACTTTTTCAATAGCAATAATTTCAGCGTGTGGACGTCCGTTTTTTGCGGTAACGCCAGTTGCAATGATCTGATTATTTTTTACAATCACGCATGCTACAACTGGATTTGGCGCAGTAAGACCAAGATTCTTTTTAGCCAAATTTAGCGCGTAAGAAATAAATTTTACGTTACAATCAACCATTTTAAATTTTTTAGAGTAAATTTCTTAGAACCTAAACAGGTTCTTAATGTTGCTTTTTAGAACAAGAGTCAGGATAAATTAAAATTTATACAATCAATTATTGTTTTAGTGTCTTTGATTTTTATGGTGCCGGTCGAATTTCTAAGAAATTTTTAATACTCGAAAATGAATTATAAATTACTAACTTTTAAGAGTATTAACCTTTTCATTTGTTGGTTTGTTTGCTTTATGGCATTATCTTGTTCAAAGCAAAACACCAACGATTATGATAATGTTGATTTTGCGCCGCCACGACAATATTCTCCAGTGCGTCCTTATTATCCGCAGGCTCCAAACCGTTATCCTTATTCCAGATACTACAGTAATCCGTACGCTTTACCACCACAAAATTATTACCAATATCAAGATTACGATCAATATTATATTCCGCCGCTACCATATCAAAGTTATGAGCAGGAATATCGTAATCCATCACAAAATCAATCTGGATATATTAATGGTGCGGGCGGAAAGTATTGATCGCTAGAGCCTCTGTTTTCAAAGTAATAAAACAAAGTTTTGTGATAGTTTCGTGATATTCTTATTTTAAATTCTTCAATTAATGTCTTTAATTCTGGCTACATGTGAAAAGTTTGGTGTAGCAATTCTTCGTCCAAATTTATTGCGGCATCTTTGCGTAACCCTATCTTTTGCTGCAAACTTTATGGTTACTTCGCTTTCGACTCTTCATCGATGCTTTTATTCACTCAGATTTGTGTTAGCGCCATTATTCAAGATTTTTTATTTAATTCTCTTGCTGTTTGTAACATCGTGTTTTGGCGGTGATCCATATCTTTATGACAGAACAGGATTTGATGAAAATACCAGACCGGTTGTGATGCCAAATCCAAAAACAAATTTCGGAGCTAACTCCGGGGCGAATTTCGGAGCCAACGCTGGGGCGAGTTTTGAGGCCGTTAATTCGCCGCCACAATATTATCGGCAAGACTTGCCACGTCCAAGCAATTATCAAGGTGTTTATCAGCAGCTTCCACAAACTTATGTTACTCCTTATCAGCAAAATTATCAGCCAATGCCACAACCGGTTTATGCTGCGCCGCCAATTCCATCATATCCAAATCAATATCAAGCCGTTGGAGGATCACGCTATTATTCAAATCCATACTCAATTCCACCATCAAATTATAATCAATATTATGACGGTGACCAATATTATGTTCCGCCAACTTATTACAATAATGTTGAACAAAATTTTATTGATCAAAGAAGAGCGGCAGCTTCAACTACTCAACAAAAATACTAGAGCCTGTTTTCAAACCTAATTAGTCTCATATTTAGTTCTATTTTGCTCTTTTTTTCACGAAATATTTTTAAAATATTTTCCGATATTATAAAAAATTTCATAAAAAAATCGCCAAAAATATATCAAAATCTGAAACTAATTAGGTTTTCAAACGGGCTCTAAAACTAAAAAACTATGAAAAAAATTATTATTTATACCAAAGAAGTCTGTCCTTACTGCGTCAAGGCTAAAGCGCTTCTTCAAAGAAAAGGAGCTACTTTTAGTGAAATAAAAATTACTGACGACAAAACCAGGGAAGAAATGATAAAAAAATCTGGCGGACGTATGACAGTACCACAAATTTTTATTGGTGAAAAACACATTGGCGGTTGTGATGATATTTACGATCTTGAATCGAAAGGCGAACTTGACATTCTTCTCAAATAAAGTCTGTCGTAGACAAATCCAATATCTGTATCAGATATGTTTTTAAGAAAACTTAATTCTTTCACAAATTTGCTTGAAGCCAAAATAATATTTTTGGTCATTATAACTCTGCTTAATATTTTATCAGCCTGCTCAAAAAGTCAGCAAATTCAGCCCAATCAAAATCAGTTTAGATATATTCATCAATATCAGCCGCAATATTATCCACCAGTTGCGCCTCCACAATATTATTATCCGCCGCAACAAAATTATTATCCCCAACAGTATTATCCACAACAGCCTTTTTTACCAGCATCGCGTTATTATTCCAATCCTTATGAAACTCAACCAACTGGCTATAATTACGATTCGGATTATTATTATTCGTTGCCTAATTATTATAATAATATCGAGCAGCAAGATGAAATAAAGAGAGAAAAAGATATTGAGAGATCGTCTTCAGTTACTGATGATAAAGAATAGTTGATGAAGCCAGAGCAGCACTAATTAAAGCTTACTTGTAAAATCTAAATTAATGATCACAAATTAAATTTTTAACTTAAAGCACCTTGTCAAAAAACTAATAGTTACTATCTATCGTTTCACAAATCAGACGATGTCGTTGGTTTACTATACCAAACTAAAAATCTATTGACCCATTTTTACAAAGAATTTTTGAGGAAAAATTGATGTTTTGAAAAGCCTTTGTGTAACTGACCACTAAGGCTTTGAAAAATATTAATTTTTACCAAAAAGACAAAGTTAAAATGGGTCAATAAATTTTTAGTTTGGTATAATCTCCTATAAACTCAAAACTATTATTAAAATGAAAGTTAAACCTTTGCATGATCGCGTTCTTGTTGAGCGCACTTCCGCCGAAAGCAAAACTGCCGGCGGCATTATTATTCCAGATACCGCTAAAGAAAAACCTGCCGAAGGAAAAATCGTCGCTGTTGGCGAAGGCAATCGCGATGATCACGGTAAAAGAATCGCTCTTGATGTAAAAGCTGGCGATCACGTTCTTTTTGCTAAATGGGGCGGAACTGAAGTCAAGATTGATGGCAAAGAGCTTATCATCTTGAAAGAGTCCGATATTTTAGCAGTTATTCAATAATCCTTAACAACAAATAATTCAGGTAAAACTTATGGCAGCAAAAGAAATAGTTTTTGGCGTTGACGCGCGCACCAAAATTTTGGAAGGCGTTAACATTATTGCAGATGCAGTAAAAGTTACTTTAGGACCAAAAGGTCGCAATGTAGTGATTGAAAAATCTTTCGGCGCGCCGCGCATCACTAAAGATGGTGTCACAGTTGCTAAAGAAATTGAACTGGCTGACAAATTTCAAAATCTTGGCGCGCAAATGGTTAAAGAAGTTGCTTCTAAAACCAATGATATCGCAGGTGACGGCACTACAACTTCAACAGTTTTAGCGCAAGCAATTGTTCGTGAAGGTATTAAATCAGTTGCGGCTGGTATTAATCCAATGGATCTTAAACGCGGCATTGACATCGCTGTTGAAGCTTTGATTAAAGAGCTTGGCAAAATGAGCAAAAAAGTTAACGGCAAAGAAGAAATTGCCCAAGTTGCAACAATTTCAGCTAATGGCGATTCTGAAATTGGCAATAAAATTGCCGAAGCCGTGCAAAAAGTTGGTCCAGATTCTCCAATCACAGTTGAAGAAGCAAAAGGTTTGGAATTTGAAGTTAATGTGGTTGAAGGAATGAATTTTGATCGCGGTTATTTATCGCCATATTTCATTACTAATCCTGAAAAAATGACGGTCGAACTTGAAAATCCTTTCATTTTATTATTCGAGAAAAAAATCTCTAATTTACAACCAATGGTTCCACTTCTTGAAGCTGTTGTGCAATCATCGCGTCCACTTTTAATTATTGCTGAAGATGTTGAAGGTGAAGCTTTAGCAGCTTTAGTTGTCAACAAACTTCGTGGTGGATTAAAAATTGCCGCAGTAAAAGCTCCTGGTTTTGGCGATCGTCGCAAATCAATCATGGAAGATGTGGCGGTGTTAACTGGCGGTCAATTAATCTCAGAAGATTTAGGCATGAAGCTTGAATCAGTTACTCCAGCGCAGCTTGGTCAAGCTAAAAAAATTATCATCGACAAAGAAAATACTACAATTGTTGATGGCGCTGGAAAATCTGCGGATGTGAAAGCTCGTTGCGCTTCAATCAAAGCTCAAATTGAAGAAACCACTTCTGATTATGATCGCGAAAAATTACAAGAAAGATTAGCCAAGCTTTCTGGCGGTGTCGCTATTATCAAAGTTGGTGGCGCTACTGAAGTTGCGGTTAAAGAAAGAAAAGATCGTGTTGACGATGCTTTGGCGGCAACTCGTGCTGCAATGCAAGAAGGAATTGTTGCTGGCGGCGGATCAGCACTTTTATTCGCAGGACATGCTTTAGAAAAAGTGAAAGGCGCCAATGACGATCAAAATGTTGGCATCAATATTATAAGAAAAGTTGTGCAAGCACCAATTCGTCAAATTGCTGAAAACGCTGGTTTTGACGGCGCGGTTGTTGCTAATGAAGTTCTATCTAAAAAAGATGCAACTTATGGTTATGATGCTCAAAATAATAAATATGGCGACATGTTTAAAGCCGGAATTGTCGATCCAGCAAAAGTTGTCAGAGCTGCTTTGGAAGATGCTTCTTCAATTGCTGGTTTGTTAATTACTACTGAAGCTGCGATTATCGAGAAAAAAGAAGATAATGCTGGTGGCGCTGGTGGCAACCCAATGGCTGGAATGGGCGGCATGGGCGGCATGGGAGGATTCTAAGCGACGGCTTTGCTATAAAAATATTAAACGCAAATTTTTAGCTCAGAACGGGCGGAAGATACTCTCTTCCGCCCAGTCGCAAGTAGTCTTCAAACCAAATCTATCTAATAATAAAAAACGGACTATACCAAATCTAAATTCTTTAGATTTGGTATGATTTATTTTTTCGTGACACGAGTCACGCCCCGCATTGCGATTAACCCCAATATACCAAATCAAGTAATATCAATAGATTTTAGATTTGGTATATTTATAATAAGGCGACAATTTTTTCGATCATTACATCGCCAAGCTCTTCCAAACTTTTAATCGCGATTGAATTACGATAAAATTCTTCAATAGTATGACCAATGCCAATGCCAACAATTTCAATCTTCGCAGAATTTTCAATTTTATTAATAACGTGATGCAAATGATCAGAAAGAATGTCGCTATCATTTGCCGAATTAGTTGAATCATCAACCGGAGTTCCATCTGAAATCACCATTAAAATTTTACGCTTTTCGCTTTGCTGCATTAGACGCGCTCTTGCAAACAGCAAAGCTTCGCCATCAATATTTTCTTTCAGAATTCCTTCTTTTAACATTAAACCTAAATTAATTTTAGATTTTTTAAATTTTTGATTGAAGTGCTTGTAAATAATGTGACGCAATTCATTTAAACGTCCCGGATTTTTTGGGCGCCCCGAACTTTCCCACAATTTACGCGCTTTACCGCCTTTCCAATCTGCTGTTGTAAAACCAATAATTTCAGTTTTGATAGCAAATTTTTCTAAAATTGCTGCGATAATTTCACAAGCTAATGCACTCATAACAATAGGATTTCCACGCATTGAACCTGAATTGTCGAGTAAAATTGTTAAAACCGTGTCATGATATTCGTGATTTTTATTATTGATCCAAATCTCTTCAATAAAAGGATCAATCACTAATCTGGTTAATTTTTTACGATTTAAAACTCCGCGCGAAGCATCATATTCCAAAAAAGAATTGCGCTTTGAAAGTAATTTCTTTTTTAGTTTCAAAGTCATTTTTTTGGAAATATTTGTTAGTTTATTAATACGCAAATCAAGCTGATCGCGTAAAATTTCTAACTCTTTTTTAGCAATTAATTTTTGCGGAAAAATTATCTCGTCAAATTTGCTGGTATAAATTTTATAAAGATTTTTAAACTCAATTTTATCAGCATAATCGCTTACTTCATCAAGCTTCAAGCTAACATTTCCTTTTTGATCATCTTCTTGAAAATCAGAAATTTTTTGATCAGCAATAATTTTTTCTGACTCTTGCTCAATTTGATTTTGAGAAAAATTTTCTTCATTTTTGCTATCAATATTTTCCTGACCAAAACTTTTTAGATCATTTTTTATCTTGTCATTTTTATTATCTAAATTTTGCGATTTTTCTTGATCTGAATTTTCTGAATTTATTTCTTTTTCTTGGCGCAGCAGTTCTAAAATTTTATCGATGGCAGCAGCAAAATCAGCTTGATTAGAAGTTTTATGTAGTAATTTTTTAACTTCACTTAAAACTTTTTTACTTAAATTTTTTTCTAAGTCTTTTGCAAAATTGTAAGTTTTAAAAAAATTTTTTTGTAAATATTTTTCACTAAAAATCTCTTTTAGTAAAATTAAAGAAAGATTTGTCGAACCTGATAAAATGTCATCTTCGATCTTATGTAAAAGATTTTTAGCGCTTCCTAAATAAAAATTTTTTACCTGAGAAATTAGGCGAACTTTTTCAAATTCATCAAAAATTTTTTGCTCATCTTCTGAATAATTTTTCAATTGATGAATTTTTGAATCGTGAAATAACAAATAGCACGCGACCATGTCAAAAGCGGCGCGGAAGCGCTGACTTAAATTTTTTTCGGAAATAATTTCATCACTTTGAATTTGCGGCAAAATAACTTTATTTCTGTCAGAAATTAAATTTTGATCCCAAGAAAAAAAATTATTTTTGCTATCAAAGTCAAACTCAATTTGTAAATCATTGTCACTTACAATTGCTCGCAGAGTTGCTTTTAAGTGATCTTTAATACCAATTCTCATCTTAAATCAGGATTTGAATTTGAAGGCGAATCTGCGTAAACGTATTCAAATATACGTGCGCAAAGATGAGTTCTGAAAAATTCAATTGCATCATTTAAGATGTGAATTGGTATAACATTATTGGTTTGCAAATTTTTATTTAACATTTGCCAAAAATTTTACTAATTTTTTAATCTGAATTTTTTTATGGGCGCTGGAAAAAGTGATACGTAATCTAGCTTTATTATTTTCAACAGTTGGCGGCCTAATAGCTGAAATTAAAAATCCCTGCATTTCTAAATTTTTAGCAATTTGTAAAACTTTTTTATTGTCTCCCAAAATTATTGGCACAATTGCTGATTTTGTTTCTGGTAAATTTAAAAGCTGACAAAAATACCTGGCATTTTGCAGTGCCTTTTTTCCTAAATTTTTTTTCTCAATAATTTTTAATGAAGCTAATGAAGCCGCCAAAATTGCTGGCGGAAGCGCTGTTGAATAAATTTGTGATTTGGCAAAATTACGTAAATAATCAATTAAGTTTTTTTCACCAGCAATATATCCGCCAAGAGCGCCAACTGCTTTGGATAAAGTTCCCATTTGCAAATAATTGGGACGATTTTTAGCGCCAAAATCTTCACTTAAAAATAAATCATGCGCCGTATCGGCAATTAATAAACAATTAAATTCGTCAGCTAATTTTAATAATTCAGAAACTTCACCAACATCACCATCCATTGAAAATACTGTTTCGGTAATGATTAAACATTTTTTAAATTTATGACGATTTTCAGTTAGGATTTTTTTAGCGTGAATAAAATCATTATGTAAAAAGCGCATCAAACGCGCATCTGAAAGTTTTGCTGCGTCCAGCAAACAAGAGTGACTTAAACGATCGGCAATAATTAAATCGCCAGCATTTACTAAAGCCGGAACTGTGCCAATTGCGGCTGCATAACCTGAAGAAAATACAACTGCGTCATCGCAATTTTTCAGGCGCGCAATTTGTTTTTCTAATTTTTTATAAAGCGAATTATTACCAATTATATAGCGCGATGAAGTGGCGCCAACACCAAATTTTTCAATTGCCGCAATTGCTGCTTTTTTAACGGCCGCATTTTGCGATAAATTAAAATAATCATTAGAACAAAATGAGATAAGATTTTTTTGATTTTTATAAACCTTATTAACGCCAATGATATCAACGCTTGCAAGTTGACGATATAAATTTTTTTCTTTGATTTTTTGTAAGGCTTGCGAATATGAATTATTCATCAAAATGACGATGTTTGTTAAACATCCAAATTCACAACCTTCAAGGCATTTTCTTGAATAAAGTCGCGGCGCGGTTCAACCACATTTCCCATTAAAGTTGAAAAAGTTTGATCAGCTTCTTCAAATTGTTCAACCTTAACCTGCAACAAAGTTCTATTAGCTGGATCAAGCGTAGTTTCCCATAATTGTTCGGCATTCATTTCGCCCAAACCTTTAAAACGCTGGGTTGTAACGCCTTTTTTTCCAGCTTCCAAAATTATGTTCATTAATGCAATTGGTTTGAAAGCAACGCGCTCTTCATCGCCACGCAAAAATTTAAGCGCTGAAGAAAAATCCGCTGCCAATTGTTCGGTAATTTGAGCCAAAACCATAATTTCTGGTAAATCAAAATAAGATTTTTTAACCAAATAAGAAGTTTTTACACCGCGTGTTTCTTTGATAATTTCAATGTCGTTAGAATCAGTAATTAAAGCATTCCAAGTTACTTCTTCATTAGCGGTATTTTGGAAAATTTTTTCAATTTTCGCCGTCAAACTTTTGGCTTTAGTTTTATTATTCATCCATTCTTTATCAAAAGCGCCCGCCAGAGCTAAATTTTCGGCAATATCACTTTGGATAACGCGCGACAAGCTTTGAATCAGATGCGAAAATTTAGTAAGTTTCATTGTAAAATCATGCAAATCAGCGCCAGCTCTGTCTCCAGCTTTTGATTTTAAAACAGCGTTATTAAGCGCATTGTCGATGATATAATTTTGTAAGGCTTGTTCATTTTTCAAATAAACTTCGCTGGCGCCTTTTTTAACTTTGTAAAGCGGCGGTTGCGCGATATAAAGAAAACCATGCTCAATTAATTTTGGCATGTGACGAAAGAAGAAAGTCAAAAGCAAAGTACGAATGTGCGAACCGTCAACATCGGCATCCGCCATGATAATAATTTTATGATAGCGTACTTTTAACGGATCAAAATCTTGTTCACCAATGCCAGTTCCAAGCGCGGTAATCATGGTGCCAATTTCAGTTGAAGAAAGCATTTTATCAAAACGAGCGCGTTCAACATTTAAAATTTTACCACGAATTGGCAAAATTGCCTGATATTTACGATTGCGTCCTGACTTCGCAGAACCGCCAGCGGAATTACCTTCAACGATAAAAATTTCACTCAAAGTTGGATCTTTTTCTTGGCAATCGGCTAATTTTCCAGGCAAGTTAGAAACTTCCAAAGCTGATTTTCTTCGTGTTAATTCTCGGGCTTTGCGAGCTGCTTCGCGAGCTTGCGCTGCTTCAACAGCTTTGCCAACAATAATTTTAGCGTCAGCAGGTCGCTCTTCAAACCATTGCGCCAGTTTGTCATTAACCCAAGATTCGACATGAGTTCTAACTTCTGAAGAAACTAATTTATCTTTAGTTTGTGATGAAAATTTTGGATCAGGAACTTTAACTGAAAGCACGCAAGTTAAGCCTTCGCGCACATCTTCGCCGGTTAGCGCAATTTTTTCTTTTTTAAAAAGTTTGCTATCTGCGGCATAATTATTAATGGTACGCGTAAGCGCAGCACGCATTCCCGCAAGATGAGTTCCACCATCGCGCTGGCGAATATTATTAGTAAAACATAAAATATTTTCGTGGTAACTGTCATTCCATTGCATTGAAATTTCCATACTAATGCCGCTAACTTTATCAGAGGCAACTACGCTGATAGTTTGATGCAAAGCGTTTTTACTTTTATCCAAATATTTAACGTAAGCTTCAACGCCGCCTTGATAAAACAAGATGATTTCTTTTGGTTCTTCATCTCGCAAGTCGCGCAAAATAATTTTAACGCCAGAATTTAAAAAAGATAATTCGCGCAGACGTTGTTCAAGCGTGGCAAAGCTGAATTCAGTGACATTAGAAAATGTCTGATTTGAAGGATGAAAAGTAACTTGCGTACCTTTTTTGCCATTGGCATCGCCAACAATTTTAAGTGGCGCAACCGCATCACCATGTTGAAAGCGCATATTATATTCTTTGCCATCGCGCCAGATGTTAAGTTCAAGCCAATCAGAAAGAGCGTTCACAACTGAAACACCAACGCCGTGCAAGCCACCAGAAACTTTATAAGAATTTTGATCAAATTTACCGCCAGCATGAAGCTGAGTCATAATAACTTCTGCCGCCGAAACACCTTCTTCTTTGTGAATGTCAGTTGGAATACCGCGACCGTTATCTTTAACCGTAACCGAGCCATCAGAATTTAAGGCAACGATTACTTCGTCGCAATGTCCTGCCAAAGCTTCATCAATTGCGTTATCAACAACTTCGTAAACCATGTGATGTAATCCGCTGCCATCATCAGTGTCGCCGATATACATTCCTGGGCGCTTACGTACCGCTTCTAAACCTTTCAAAACCTTGATTGATTCAGAAGAATATTCAGCAGTTACCGTGTTATCAAGTTGTTCATCTAAGGCAAAATTTTCTTGTTTCTTAGCAGTCATTTTTTGTTTTATTTTAGTTTAATTTTAAGGCTGGCGAAAATGAAAAGTTGGACAAAAGATTGATTTAGAGCCTGTTTTCAAAGCTAATTAGTTTCAGATTTTGGCATATTTTTAGCGATTTTTTTATGAAATTTTTTATAATATCGGAAAATTTTTTAAAAAATTTCGTGAAAAAAAAGAGCAAAAATAGAACTAAATATGAGAATAATTAGGTTTGAAAACAGGCTCTAGATTGT